>CAVGIZ010000087.1:0-10133 GCA_963629255.1 Anaerovoracaceae bacterium | reverse complement strand
TCCCCTTGATCTCCGCTATCGTCTTTCGACCCGGTCTAATCACATGTAACGCCATACTTAAAAATACTAGCAAAAACTATGCCAATCCGCGGCAAAAATCCCCACATCTTGTAAAATTTAACTCCGATGCTAACAAATTGCTCCGGCTAATTTAACTCCGAGCCTGTCAAAAGGGCTCCCGCTAACGCGGTCGCTTGCTTCGCGCTCAACAGGCCTTAAAAACTCCAACCCCCAAATCTCCCAAGCTTTCCAAACCTATCTCCATGCCTGCTCATCGCGAAGCAAGCGGAGGCGTTAGCCGAAGCTTTTTGTTAGGCTCGGAGTTAAAAATAAAAAATAAAACCGCCCCATAACTGCCGCGCAATTTCAGCGTAACCCAGCCGCGTTACGCGCGTATCTGACCTAAAATACGCGGAAAATCTGCCGCGCCCCGCTTCCATCTTAAAAAACCCCCTTTTCGACCCCCCAAAAACCCCCTTTTCGTACCCCAAAAAAGGGGGTTTTTAAAATAAAACGAGGAAGGGCGGAAATATCCAACCCTTCCTGGCGTTTTCTTCACGAAATACCGTTATTACGAGCCTTCCTTCTTCGTCTCAGTCGTCGTAGCATCTGGATCCGTGTGGCCTTCTGCCGTGCACGTCACAATCCAAGGATCGTTGACGGTCGTGCGCGCGATCGTATACGTGCCACCGGCCGGGCATGTCGGAGCCTTCTTCAGATAGCCCTGACCAGCCGTCGTGCCGACGAGGTCGGTAATCTCAACCGACGTCTTCGTCAGGTTGCCCGATTCCGAGCTCCAGTTCTCAGCAGCCGTCTTCATGGTCGACATGTTGCTGATACACGCATTCTTCTGCGATTCCTTACGGTATTTCGCGAAGTTCGGGATTGCAATAGCAGCCAAAATAGCGATAATTGCAACCACGATCATGATTTCAACAAGGGTAAAACCCTGCATCATTTTCTTGTTCATTGTTCTGTTCCTTTACTTTAGATGTTTACTATATGTTGCAATCGCGTCATTGCGGTCGCACTAAATTACCTAGCAAATACCGTGCCAAAACCCATCTGCGCCTCTTTCGTTCCTTCTATACCTATTATAGACCCTCGAATCAGCCTTCGCCCAATCTTCAATTCTCATTTCTGCAAAAGCATTTTCTCAGATTTGCGAAAAAACACCTTATTCATCAGAGAGTTTCCGATAAAGCGTGGAAAGATTGACTTTGAGATGATCCGCGGCTTTTTCCTTATCGCCGCCCGCGGCATCCAGAATCTGGCGGATATATTCCTTTTCCTTCTGCTTTAAGAAGCTTTTCAGCGAAGAATTGTTATCTGCCTCGACCGCTGGCGCAGGCTTTTCGCTTTCCGCCGGCTTATGCTCCACAATCCGCGTCGGCAATTCCTTCGACGTAATTTCCCCACTCTGCCAGAACGTCAAGGCATGGCGCATACAATTCTCAAGTTCACGCACATTGCCGGGCCAATCATACGCCAACAAAACCTTCGACGCCTCTTCGCTAATTGCAGGCGGCGTGGCCTTATCGCCCAATTCCGACGCAATAAAGTGCCGCGCCAACGGCAAAATGTCCTCCGGCCGCTTCCTCAATGGCGGAATATCAATCGTAATCACCGCAAACCGATAGAACAAATCGCTCCGGAACGTCCCCTTCACGACCGCCTCTTCCAAATTCGCATTGGACGCGGCAATCACCCGCACATCGACCGGAATCACCTTCGTCCCACCCACGCGGCGAATTTCCTTCTCTTGCAACACTCGCAAAAGCTTGCCTTGCAAAATAAGCGGCATCGACGAAATCTCATCCAAGAACAACGTCCCCCCATTCGCCGCCTCAAACAAACCTTCCTTATCCGCCACCGCCCCCGTGAACGCCCCCTTCATGTGACCAAACATTTCACTTTCGAGCAAGTTCTCAGGAATTGCCGCGCAGTTCACCGCCACCCACGGACGGTTCGCACGCGTCGACGACTTATGAATCGCCCGCGCCACAACTTCCTTACCCGTCCCCGATTCACCATTAATAAGAACCGTCGCGGCCGTCGGCGCCACACGCGCAATCGTCTCACAAACTTCATTCATCGCCGGCGACGACGCAATCAAATTCTCGAATCGATACCTCAGAGGCTCCGTCGCGGATGTCGTCACCGCGGCAGAATTCTGCTGCAACTTCGCCTCCGCCCGCTTCAAGCACTCCAACATCTCATCCACCTTGAACGGCTTCGTGAGGTAATCAAAGATGCCACTCTTCATCGCCTCCACCGCCGTCTCCACACTCGCATACGCCGTCAACAAAATAACAGGGATGGACGCATCAATCGCCTTTATTTCCTCGAAAAGCGCCATGCCATCCATCGGCTGCATGCGTAAATCCGTGACCACAATATCCACGCCGCCGGACCGGACGATATTCAGCGCGCTCGCGCCATCCGTCGCCGATTCGACGTCGAACTTATTTGCCTTCAAGAGGCCTTTCATGAGCAGCAGAATCCGCGGCTCGTCATCGACTATCAAGACTTTTGTCATCGCACCATATATTATACCATATTTTCGTCCGTTTGTGTACCCCCTTTTTTACCGCGGCACTTTTAAAAGGATTTAACTCCGAGCCTGGTTAGGTTTAACTCCGATGCTAACAAATTGCTCCGGCTAACGCCTTCGCATCCTTCGGTCTCTTCAGCACCTCTTAATTGTTTGGGCCTGCTCCTCGCGGAGCAAGCGGACGCGTTAGCGGAAGCTCTTTGTTAGGCTCGGAGTTAAACCTTCCCCCTTCCATTTCAGGCGGAAATATGGTATAATATACGGCATGTTTTCTGCGCTTCTAGTTTGTGCCGCGATGTTGTTCAGCGATTCAAAGACGCTTGCCGTTCAGATTCGCTTGGACCGCTTGGGCTATTCTTCCAACACGCTGGACGGCCAATGGGGGCGCAAGTCGCAATCGGCCCTGGAGCGCTACTGCCGCGACCGCGGCGAAAATGTCCCAACCACCCCTGAAGAAGCCTACGACAAATTCTTTTCAATCGGCACCAAGCTCTTCCGCCAAGACATCGTTTCTGCCGCGGACATCGCCTCGCTCACCACCATTCCAACCGACCCCGCGGCAAAAGCTCGCCTTTCCAAGCTCGGTTATGAATCCATTAAGGAGGCCTTCGCCGAGCGCGGCCACACCTCAAAGCGCGCCCTCGAACGCCTCAACCCGGGCCTCGACTGGTCCAAAATCCGCCCCGGCACCCCGATCACTCTCCCCGACTTCCCGCCCATGAAGAACGATCTCGCGGCCGGCACCCGCACCTTACCAGGCGACGCGACCCGCCCCGAAGCCACCCTCATCAAGATTTCACTCTCGCGTTATGAAATTGCCGCCTACGACCGCGGCGGAAATTTGCTCGCCCTCTTCCCTTGTTCCATCGCGAAGGACAAAGCCAAAGTCCCCCAAGGTGAACTCAAAATCATCTCGCTCGTCCCCAACCCAAATTACACCTATACCCCCGAGCGCGGCAAATCTTCCAAGCAAATCTTCATGGATGGACCCAACAACCCGGTCGGCGTCGCCTGGCTCGGCCTCTCCCTACCTGGCTACGGCATCCACGGCACGCCCACTCCCGAACGAATTGGCCGCGCCGAATCGCATGGTTGTTTCCGCCTCGCGAATTGGAATGCCGCGCGCCTCTATTCGCTCTGTCGCATCGGAACACGGGTCATTATTGAACAATAACGCCCCTCCCTCCGCGGCACTTTTCCCCCATCTCCCCCTCCCTTCAGCCCTCTCCGCCCATGCATTTAGCCAAAAGTTGGCAAGATTTTTCAAAATCTTGCCAAGAATTCCGAAAATCTTGCCAAGAATTTTAAAAATCTTGCCAAGATTTGTCTGATGTTACCCAGGGAAACACCTGACGTTGTCCAGGAAGCCACCTGACGTCTCCCCGTCCCACACCAAAACTGCCGCGGTCAGAGCCCAAAAAAGCGCGGCATTTCTGCCGCGCTGTTGGGAGAAAGATTCCAAAAAAATCGTTGTTTACACCAATTCGGCCGCAATCGCGTACACCTTCTCAGGCGTGAAACCGAACTCCTGCGCCAGGACCTTGTACGGCGCCGAAGAGCCATAGTGGTCAATCGTCAGGTAGCGGGTCGTTTTTGCCGAGACGCTGAAGCGATCCCAACCGAAGCGGACGCCCGCCTCGACAATGACGCGCTTGGGCATCGTGGACGGAAGGACTTCGTCTTGATAGGCGTCCTTCTGTGAAAGGAAGAGGTCCATCGACGGCATCGAAATGACGCGCGCGGACTTGCCTTCGGCGACAAGGCGCTTGGCCGCTTCAATGCAGAGGGCAACTTCACTACCGGACGAGATGAACACCGTCGTCGCGGCACTTTGTGCGCCGCCTTCCCAAATGACATAACCGCCGCGCGCCACGCCATCATGCCGCACGCCATCAAGGACGGGCACATTCTGCCGCGTCGTCAAGATGCAACTCGGCCCATCCCGATGGAGGAGCATTTCAACGAACGCATGCTTCGTCTCATTCGCATCGGCCGGACGGAACACGCGCACACCTGGCATCGTGCGAAGCGCCGCGAGCTGTTCAATCGGTTCATGCGTCGGGCCATCTTCGCCCACATAGAAGCTATCATGCGAAAAGATGAAGAGCGACGGCACCTTCATCAGCGCCGCAAGCCGAATCGCCGGGCGGCAATAATCGCTGAACACAAAGAACGTCGCGCCATATCCACGCCAGCCGCCAAACGCCGTGATGCCGTTGGCGATCGCCGTCATCGCAAGTTCACGAATGCCATAGTGAATGTTACGCCCCTCAAACGATGCAGGCGCGATATCGCCCAAGCCCTTCAAGATCGTCTTGTTGCTAGGGCCAAGGTCCGCCGAGCCACCAATCAATTCCGGCACAAGTGCCGCGAGCGCATTCATCACTTCGCCACACGCCGAACGCGTTGCAACCGCCTTGCCCGTTTCAAACTTCGGCAACGCCTCCATCATCTTCATGTAATCAGGCTCCGGACGGTTCGCCTTGATGTCTGGATTCTGCCGCGTCCAACGCCGTGCCATGCGATGCTGGAATGCCGTGCGCTCCTTGAACATGTCATACACCGCTTGCGGAACGACAAACGATTGCGCTGGATCGAAGTTGAGTGCGCGCTTGAGCCCCGCAACTTCTTCCGCGCCGAGCGGCGCACCATGCGAATCGGCCGAGTCATGCTTCGTCGGCGCGCCATATCCAATGTGCGTCGAGGCCACAATCAAAACAGGCTGTCCCTTCAACAGGAGTGCGCGGCGATATGCACGGTCAATCTCATCGTAGTTGTGACCATCGCACGTAATCACGCGCCACCCATACGATTCAAAGCGCTTCTTCACATCGTCGTTCATCGCAAGCGCCGTGTCGCCTTCAATCGTGATCTTGTTCGAGTCGTAAACAAGCGTCAGGTCATCAAGCTTCATCGCGCCCGCCCAGCTACACGCTTCATGCGAGATACCTTCTTCCATGTCGCCATCGCCGCAGAAAATCCACGTGTGGTTCCCTGTCTTCGCCTTCTTCGCCGCAAGCGCAAGCCCCACGCCCATCGCAATGCCCTGCCCCAGCGGACCCGTCGTCACTTCCACGCCTGGCATCAAATTGCGTTCCGGGTGCCCCGCGCAACGCGAACCAAACTGGCGAAACGCCTTCAGCTCGTCCATCGTCACGTTCCCCATCCCCGAAAGGTGGAAAAGCGCATAGATGAGCGAGCTCGCATGCCCGCCCGAAAACACCAGACGGTCGCGCCCATACCACTTCGGGTCGAGCGGATCGACCATCAAACGCTTGAGCCACAACGTGCACGCAAGGTCCGCCATGCCCATCGCAACACCCGGATGTCCCGAGTTCGCCTTCTCAACCATGTCTGCACAGAGGCACCGCACCGTGTCCGAGGCAAGCTTCAACTGTTCATTCGAAATCTTCATGCCGTATATTATACCATATTTTCGCCCGTCTGTGTAGGGGGAGATTTTATGATTTTGCACTATACTTTTAGACCAGAATATGGTATAATATCCCCATGATTGCAAAACTCATACTAGACAAGAAGCGTGAAGGCCATGCCCTCACGACCACCGAGATTCGTGATTTCATCAATGGATTCGTGCGGGGCGAAGTCCCGGACTACCAGATGAGTGCCCTCGCTATGGCCATTTGTTGCCGCGGCATGAATGAGCGCGAAACGGCCGATTTGACGCTCGCCATGATGAATTCCGGCCGTTGCCTGACCTGGGACGTCAAGACTGCCGACAAGCACTCGACGGGCGGCGTCGGCGACAAGCTCTCGCTCATCATCCAACCCCTCGCCGCCTCCTGCGGCGTCTACGTCCCCTCCTTGACAGGGCGCGGCCTCGGTCTCACCGGTGGTACAGCCGACAAGCTCGAAACCATCCCAGGCTACAACGCCTCCCTTTCCCTCGAGGACTTCCAACGCGTCGTCGCCGAAGCCGGCGTCGCCATGGCCCTCCAGACGAATGAGATTACACCGGCCGACAAAAAGCTCTACGCCCTTCGTGACGTCACGGGCACGGTCGCGTCCATCCCACTCATCACTGGTTCCATCCTTTCGAAGAAACTCGCGGAAGGTTCCGACACGCTTGTCTTCGACGTCAAGTGTGGCTCGGGCACCTTCATGAAAACACTCGACGATGCCAAAGCCCTCGCGGCCTCCCTCGTCTCGGGCGCACGTGCCGCCGGCCGCAAAGTCGCCGCGCTCGTCACCGATATGAACGCGCCCCTCGGCTACGCCGTCGGCAACGCCAATGAAGTCTGCGAAGCCCTCGCCATCCTCGAAAATCGCGACCCCGACCATTACAAAGTCGTCACCGACCTCTGCGTCGAATTTGCCGCGACCATGGTCTCGCTCGAGCTCAGCCTCACCCTCGACGAAGCGCGCACAACCTGCCGCGCCCATCTCGCCGACGGCTCTGCCCTCGCCAAATTCAAGGCAATGGTCAAGGGCCATGGCGGCGACCTCGATGCTTTCGCCGCGCGTTGCAAGGAGCCAACTTCCAAGTTCTGCATCCAGGCCATGCAGTCCGGTTACATCACCGCAATCGATGCCGAACACGTCGCACGCGTCGCCTTCGAATTGGGCGCAGGCCGCGAAAAAGCAGGCGATGCTATCGACCCCTTGGCCGGCGTCACACTCGCCGTCAAGCGCGGCGATCGCGTGGCCGTTGGCGCGCCCCTCGCCACCCTCGAAACCACCACCCGCCCAGATATGCTCGAAAAGACCGCGGCAGAAATGCTCAAGGCCTTCACCTTCTCTCCAGAGGCCCCAGCCCCCGCCTCACTCATCTTCGAGCGCATCTCATGAAGAAATCTTCTCACAGATTCCCTTTTGAGATTCTCTATGAGGACCGCGATGTGCTTGTCATCGACAAGCCCGCGGGCCTCCTCACCACTCACACCCCGCTCGAAAACCGCGCCGCCCGCCTCGCCCAGCCCACGGTCGAAAACCTCATCAACAACTTCATCCGCAAAGGCCAGGCCAAGTCCTCCAAACGCGTCTACCTCGTCCATCGCCTCGATCGCGATACAAGCGGCGTCCTCATGTTCGCCAAGGCCGAGCACGTCGCCAACGCCTTCCGCGCCAACTGGAACGAAATCACAGAAAAAATCTACCTCGCGCGCGTCCAAGGCCTCCTCGAATCCGACTGCGGCACCTTCGAATCCTACCTCCGCGACAATCCCAAAACAATGTGCGTCTCCAGCGTCCAGGACGCCCGCTACGGCAAACTCGCACGCACCAATTGGCGCGCCATCTCCATCCGCGACAACACAACCCTCGTCGAAGTCTCCATCAAGTCCGGCCGCAAAAATCAAATCCGCGTCCACTTCTCGGAAGATGGCCACCCCATCATCGGCGACGTCAAATACGGCGGCCCGCCCGCCTCGCGCCTCTACCTCCACGCGCTCTCCCTCGGCTTCCACCACCCCTTCTTGGATAAGTGGATCACCGTCGTCTCGCGTCAAATCATCCCAGGCCTAACAACCGATATCAACTAACAACAACTATGCGCCTCACCCTCAATTCCCTCGATGTCGACTGCGTCATTGGCGAACGCCTCGATGAACGCATCCGCCTCCAACGCCTCATCATCGATGCCGAACTCGAAATCGACACCCCCGCCATCACCACCGACGACCTCCACGACACCGTCGACTACGCGGCACTTTCCTCTCGCATCCGCTCCACCCTCAAAAAGGCCAAATGCCAAATGATCGAGCGCGCCGCCTACCTCGCCGCCACCGAATGCCTCGCCTCACCACGCGTCAAATCCGTCCGCGTCCGCGTCACAAAACAAGGCGCCATCCCCCACCTCGCCTCCTGCTCCGTCATCTACGAAGCCTCCAAACCTTCCAAACCCCCGAAGCTTGTCCCGTGTTCTGCCGCGGCCGCTCCGTCGGCCGCTGTTCCCCTGCCTGCCACCCGCGAAGCAAGCGGAGGCGTTAGCCGAAGCTTTTTGTTAGGCTCGGAGTTAAATCCCCAAAACTCCAAACTTTCCAACCATGAATAACGCTCCCGTCGGCTTCTTCGATTCAGGCCTCGGCGGACTCTGCATCCTCGACGCCTTCAAACGCCTCTGCCCTGCAGAAGACACCATCTACCTCGCCGACTCCGCCCACTGCCCCTACGGCAATCGCCCTGCATCCGACCTCATCGCCTTGAGCGAATCCAACACCGCCTCACTTCTCTCGCACGGCTGCAAGATGATCGTCGTCGCCTGCAACACCGCCACCGCCGCCGCCATCGAAACCTTGCGCGCCCACTACCCAAATATCCCCTTCATCGGAATCGAGCCCGCCATCAAACCTGCCGCACTCCAATCCAAACGCGGCATCGTCGGCGTCCTCGCAACCGCCGGAACCTTCAACGGCCGCCTCTATAACGAAACCAAATCCAAGTTCGCCCACTCCGTCACCGTCCTCGCCTCCCTCGCCGATGAATTCATCACCCTCGTCGAACAAGGCGAAACTACCGGACCCCACGCCGAACAAATCGTCCGCGACAAAGTCGAACCCCTCCTCAATGCCGGTGCCGACTACCTCGTCCTCGGCTGCACGCACTTTCCTCATCTCGCGCCTCTCATCGAAAAAATTGCCGCGGGCCGTGCCCAAATCATCGAACCTTCCCACGCCGTCGCCCGCCAAGCCCAGCACATCCTCATCGAAAAAGGCCTCACCACTTCCCGCCAAACGCCATCAACCAACCACCTCTTCATTCGCACCTAATTCTCACGCCGCGGTCGGTCGAGTGCCCCGCGCGTCCGCGCACCGTCCCGCGTCTTGCCGCGGCCGCCCTTTGTCCTGTGCCAAAAGCGCAAGCTTTTGGTAAATCCCCACACCTCAATACCTGCTCCTCGCGAAGCAAGCGAACGCGTTAGCGTGAGCCCTTTTGTTAGGCTCGGAGTTAAATCCCAAAAACTCAAAACCTCCCAAAATTCTTCTTGCGTCAATCAATCAAGGGGGAAATCGGGTAAGTGGTGGTGGGGCAAGGATTCGAACCTTGGAAGGCGTAAGCCAGCAGATTTACAGTCTGCCCTCGTTGACCGCTTGAGTATCCCACCGCGAACAAGTGGCGCATATTATACCATATTTCACCACCCCCCGTCAAGCAGATATTTCAACTTTCGTTCTTTTCTTTCCAAAACACCCAAAATCCACCCCTTCCGCAGCACTTTTATTCCCACCCACACCAAAAATCTGCCGCGCCCATCGTCCCCCAGCGTCGATGGTCTCTTCTGTGCTTGACCAAATCCAACCCACCCACCCGCCTTCACGCATTCAAACTATTCAATTTTCAAAGATCAAATAACCGCGGCGCAAAATCTGCCTCGGGAGGGTTTGTCGCTAGCCCTCAAACGATTCTATTAGAATACCGACTTGCCCACAACCGGGCCAAAGGCCGTGCAGCCAGCCCCAGCAAGCGCGCCAATCAACGCGCCCAAGAACTCCCATACAACGCCTCCAATATCTTTTCCCAATTCATAACAAACCTCCTTTCAGTTAACTTCATCACCCAACGAAACCCTCAAGCCCGCGGCATTCTCTCGCCGCTTGCGGCGAAGAAGGCCGCTTCTGGG
>CAVGIZ010000086.1:0-10157 GCA_963629255.1 Anaerovoracaceae bacterium | reverse complement strand
TTCGTGAAAAGGGTAGGCCTTTTGGCTGATGTTGTAGGGGGAGGGGGCTGAAGGGGTGGGGGACCGCGGCAGATTTTTGGGTGGTGCGCGGCAGATTTGGCTTAGGTTTTATATGTTTTTTGTGTTATTTGATGAGTTTAGGAAGTTTTTTGAGATAGGGCCTTGACAGGCGAGTGAGAAATATGGTATAATATGCGGCGTTCAAAGGAACAGTAGATTTATGAACTTTGTCAAGAACAATAACTGGTGGTGGTGCCGCGCTCCTGGAGCGAGGTAATCGCATCGTTTTGTCTCTTGATTGAGGATTTGATGGCGGCCTTGCTTCGGGAAGAAGCGGGGCCGTTTGAGTTTTTACTAAACCCCAAAAGGAACAAACAAAAAGAAAAGAAGGACAACAAAAAATGAATACTGAAATACCATACAAGACGTATCTGACGGAAGATGAGCTCCCGAAGGCGTGGTACAACATGCGCGCGGACATGAAGAAGAAGCCCGCGCCATTGTTGAATCCGGCGACGTTGAAGCCGGTGACCGCGGCAGAATTGGAGCAGGTCTTTTGTAAGGAGTGCGTGAAGCAGGAGTTGGATGATGCGACGCCGTACATTCCGATTCCGGAGGCGGTGCGGGACTTTTACAAGATGTATCGTCCGTCGCCATTGGTGAGGGCGTATTTCTTGGAGAAGGCGCTTGGGACGCCGGCGAAGATTTACTACAAGTTTGAAGGCAATAACACGTCGGGGTCGCACAAGTTGAATAGTGCGATTGCGCAAGCGTATTATGCGAAGGAGCAGGGGCTTAGTGATGTGACGACGGAGACGGGTGCGGGTCAGTGGGGCACGGCGCTGTCGATGGCGAGTGCGTTCTTTGGTTTGCGGTGCCATGTGTATATGGTGAAGTGTTCGTATGAGCAGAAGCCATTCCGCCGCGAAGTGATGAGGACGTATGGGGCGGATGTCACGCCGTCGCCTTCGATGACGACTGAGATTGGTAAGAAGATTAATGCGGAGCATCCGGGGACGACGGGGTCTTTGGGGTGTGCGATTTCGGAGGCGGTGGAGGCCGCGGCAAAATTGCCGAACGCGCGGTATTTGCTGGGGAGCGTCCTCAATCAGGTTTGCTTGCATCAGTCGATTATTGGGCTTGAGACGCAGGCGGCGTTGAAGAAGCTCGGGGTGCATCCCGATTTGATTATTGGGTGCGCGGGCGGTGGTTCGAACTTGTCGGGTTTGATTGCGCCGTTTATGGGGCAGGAGTTGCGCGGTGAAGATCATTATCGGATGATTGCGGTGGAGCCGGCGAGCTGTCCGTCGTTGACGCGCGGGAAGTATGCGTATGACTTTTGCGATACGGGGCGGGTGTGTCCGCTACAGAAGATGTACACGCTTGGGAGTGGATTCATTCCTTCGCCATCGCATGCGGGTGGGCTTCGTTACCATGGTATGAGCGCGACACTTTCGGAGCTGTATGACCAGCATTTGATTGAGGCGCGGAGTGTTGAGCAGTCGAAGGTGTTTGAGGCGGCGACGTTGTTTGCGCGTGTGGAAGGGACGCTCCCCGCGCCAGAATCGGCACACGCGATTCGCGTCGCGATTGATGAGGCCCTTCGTTGCAAGGCCGAAAATAAGGCTGAAACGATTGTCTTTGGTTTGACGGGTACGGGCTACTTCGATATGGTCGCGTATGGCAAATTCAACGACGGCACGATGAGCGACTACATCCCGACGGACGCCGACCTTGCCAAGGGCTTCGCGTACTTGCCGAAGGTGGATTAGTTTTACGCCTCGAGGGGGGACTAAGGGTGCGAGGCACCCTTAGTCCCCCCTCGACCCCCCTAATCCCATTTCCGCGGCAGATTTTCCGCTTGCGCGGCAAATCTGCCGCGTGCTTTGGGTTTGGTGGGAGAGGGCGAGAAGGGGTCTGTTTTTGGGTTGTTTTTGCCGCGGAGGGGGATAAAAGGGCGCGAGATGGAAGGTGCGGGAGGTTTGGGAGGTTTGGAAAGTTTAGAAAGTTGAGGAGGTGGGCGCGAGCGAATAAATGCAGAAAAGTGCCGCGGAGGTGTGTGTTTTGTGTGGGTAGGAGGGGTTTGAGGAGTGTGGGGAGAGGGGGAGTAGATGAAAATAAATGAAACTTACCCTTGTCTAACTTGGTGGTAATATGGTATAATATACGAACAAATTCCACCTCTGAGAAGGAGATTATAAGTGAGCGAGCATATTGAACAGATGACGCCTGAACTGAAGGCGTTTATTGCTGAATGGAAAGCGAAGCCTGGGAACCTGATTATGGTTCTTCACCAGGTGCAGCAGACCTATGGTTATATTCCGCGTAACATCGCGATTGAGACGGCTGAGCTTTTGGAAGTTCCGCTGGCGAAGATCTATGGCGTGGTGACATTCTACAACTTCTTTAAGTTGCAGAAGGCGGGCAAGTACCTGATTCAGGTTTGCCTTGGGACTGCGTGTTATTTGCGCGGCGGTGATGACCTCTTGAAGGAGTTTGAGAAGCTTCTCGGCGTTGGGTTGAATGCGACGACGGATGATGGGCTTTTCTCTGTGGAGGCGGTTCGTTGTTTGGGGTGCTGTGGTTTGGCGCCGGTTGCGGTTGTGAACGGCACGGTGCATGGTAAGCTTGAGACGAAGGACGTCGCGGGCATTATTGAACAGTACAAGAAGCTTGGCTAAGGAGGAACGAAGATGGCAAAGTTGACATTGGACGATTTGCGCAAGATGCGCGGGGAGCGTCAGAAGGCGATGGAGATGCGTGACAATTCCAACAAGACCGTGCAGGTGATTGTTGGGATGGGGACGTGCGGGATTGCCGCGGGCGCGAAGGAAGTGTTCACGACGTTTGTGGATACGCTGACGGAGAAGGGTTTGACGAATGTTTTGATTCGTCAGACTGGGTGCATGGGGTTGTGCCACAGTGAGCCGACGGTTGAAGTTGTGGCGCCGGGGATGCCGACGGTGATTTACGGGCTTGTGGATGCGAAGACGGCGAAGGAGATCGTCGAGAAGCACATTATTGGCAAGCAGTTGGTGGATGCGAAGATTTGTGAGCGTCCGTCGGTTGATATTGTGAAGGAGAAGTAAAATGGCTTATCAATCATATGTGTTGATTTGCGGCGGCACGGCGTGCTGTTCGGGTGGCGGCGATCGGATTGTGGAAGAATTCGCGACGCAGTTGAAGGCGATGAATCTTGACAAGACGGTGCAGGTTGTGCGCACGGGCTGTTTGGGCTTTTGCGAGCAGGGGCCGATTGTGAAGATTTTGCCGCAGGGAACGTTTTATGTTCAGGTGAAGGCCGAGGATGTGAAGGAGATTATTTCCGAGCATTTGGTGAAGGGCCGTGTGGTGCAGCGTTTGTGCTATGATCCGGAACAGGCGACGGACATTGTGTCGGAAGCGAACATTCCGTTTTATCAGAAGCAGTATCGAATTGTGTTGAGGAACTGCGGCGTGATTGATCCTGAGAAGATTGAGGATTACATTGCGCGCGATGGTTACAAGGCGATTGAGAAGGTGCTGTTTGAGATGACGCCGGAGCAGGTTGTGGAAGAGATGCTGAAGTCGGGCCTTCGTGGGCGCGGCGGTGCGGGCTTCCCGACTGGCTTGAAGTGGAAGTTTGCGCAGGCGCAGCCGAAGGGTCAGAAGTATATGGTGTGTAATGCGGACGAGGGCGACCCGGGCGCGTACATGGACCGTTCGACGTTGGAAGGCGACCCCCACAGCGTGCTCGAAGCGATGATTATCGCGGGCTATGCGATTGGCGCAACGAAGGGTTTCATTTATATTCGTGCGGAATATCCGCTGGCGATTCATCGTTTGCAGGTCGCGATTAAGCAGGCGACGGACCTTGGGCTTTTGGGCAAGGACATTTTGGGGTCGGGCTTCGACTTCGAGATTGAATTGCGCTTTGGTGCGGGTGCGTTTGTGTGCGGTGAAGAGACGGCGTTGTTGCAGTCGATTGAAGGTAACCGCGGCATGCCGCGTCCGCGGCCGCCGTTCCCGGCCGTGAAGGGATTGTGGGGACGTCCGACGGTGATTAACAACGTGGAGACGTTGGCGAACATTCCGGTGATTATCAATAAGGGTGCGGATTGGTTCAACAAGATTGGCACGGCGACGACGAAGGGCACGAAGGTGTTTGCGTTGACGGGCAAGGTGAACAATTCGGGCTTGATTGAAGTGCCGATGGGGACGACGCTGCGGGAAATTATTTTTGACATTGGCGGCGGCATCCGCGGCGGCCACAAGTTCAAGGCGGCGCAGACGGGCGGCCCCTCCGGCGGCATCATCCCGGAGCAGTTCCTCAACACCCCGATCGACTACGAGTCGCTCGCGAAGATTGGTTCGATCATGGGATCGGGCGGATTGATTGTGATGGACGAGACGGACTGCGTGGTGGATATTGCGAAGTTCTATCTTGACTTCACGGTGGATGAATCGTGCGGGAAGTGCGCGCCGTGCCGGATTGGTGGGCGCAAGCTGTTGAACTACCTGAAGAAGATCTCGGAAGGTAATGGCACGGAAGAGGACATCGAGCAGATGCAGGAGATTTCGGATGCGATGTGCAAGGCGTCGTTGTGCGGCCTTGGGCAGACGGCGTCGAATCCGGTGCGTTCGACCTTGAAGTACTTCATGGATGAATACATGGAGCACATTAAGGATAAGAAGTGCCGCTCGGGTAAGTGCTCGAAGTTGGTGCAGTACAAGATTGACGCGGCGAAGTGCAAGGGTTGCACGATGTGTGCGCGCAAGTGCCCGGCGGGAGCGATTTCTGGTGCGGTGCGTACGCCGCATGTGATTGACCCGACGAAGTGCGTGAAGTGCGGTGCGTGCGAAGCCACGTGTAAGTTTGGTGCGATTAGCCACGGCTAAGGAAAGGACTTTTAGAAAATGGACATGGTTAAATTGGAAGTCAATGGGGTCGCGGTGGAAGTGCCGCGGGGCTCCAACTTGCTTGTCGCGGCGAAGGCTGCGAATGTTAAGATTCCGACGCTCTGCTATCATCCGGATTTGAAGCCGGGTGCGAGCTGCGGAATTTGTATTGTGCGGCAGTTGGTGCCGAGCCGGAATCCGGCGGACAATGGCAAGCTGGTGCCGAGCCCGAAGTTGCTGCGTGCGTGCTGCACGGAGGCGATGGAAGGGATGAAGATCCTGACGCACGATCCGGATATTGTTCAGATTCGTCGCACGGTGCTGGAGCTCATTTTGGCGAACCATCCGTCGGACTGCTTGCAGTGCCCGCGGTCGGGTTCGTGCGAGTTGCAGGCGATTGCGGCAGATTTTGGCATTCGCGATATTCCGTTCCCGAAGGAAGTGATTCATCACGACCTGGATACGTCGACGCCGTCGATTGTGCTCAATCCTGACAAGTGCATTAAGTGCGGACGTTGCGCGGAAGTGTGTCAGGAGATGCAGAACGTGTGGGCGCTCGAGTTTATTGGGCGCGGCGAAAAGACGGTGATGGCACCGGCTGCGGGCGTGAAGCTTGCAGAGTCGCCGTGCATCAAGTGCGGGCAATGCTCGGCGCACTGCCCAGTTGGCGCGATTTACGAGAACGACGAGACGAAGAAGGTTTGGAAGGCGTTGCGCGATCCGGAGAAGACGTGCTTGGTGCAGATTGCGCCAGCGGTGCGTGTGGCGCTTGGCGAAGCGTTTGGCATGAAGCCGGGCGAGCTGACGACGGGCAAGATTTATGCCGCGCTCCATCGCCTTGGGTTTGACCGCGTGTTCGATACGAACTTCTCGGCTGACGTCACGATCATGGAAGAAGGCACTGAATTCATCAAGCGCTTCACGAAGGGTGGAACGCTTCCGCTCATCACGAGCTGCTGCCCGGCGTGGACGGACTGGATGGAAAAGTATGCGCCTGATTTCACGGAGAATTTCTCGTCTGCGAAGTCGCCGCAGCAGATGCTTTCTGCGCTGGCGAAGAGCTATTGGGCGGAGAAGAATAAGGTGGATCACACCAAGGTTCACGTCACGTCCATTATGCCGTGTACGGCGAAGAAGTACGAGATTTCGCGCGATGAATATATGAGCGCGACGGGTACGCAGGATACGGATGTGGTGCTGACGACGCGCGAATTGGCGCGGATGATCAAGGCCGCGGGTATCGACTTCGACAATTTACCGGAGGAGAAGGCGGACGATTTGTTGGGCGCGTATTCGGGCGCAGGCACGATCTTTGGCGTGACGGGCGGCGTGATGGAAGCGGCCCTTCGTACGGCGTATTGCTTGATTACGAAGGAAGCGCAACCGCCATCTATTGACTTCAAGGAAGTGCGTGGTATGGACGGCATCAAGACCGCGACGATTGACATCAAGGGCACGAAGGTGAACATCGCCGTCGCGCATCAGATGGGCAATGTTGAGAAGGTGCTGGACCAGATTCGCGAAGACCGCAAGGCGGGCAAGAAGCCGCGCTACGATTTCATCGAAGTGATGGCTTGCCGCGGCGGTTGTATTGGTGGCGGTGGCCAGCCGTGCTTGGCGACGGACGAAGTTCGCGCCGCGCGCACGAAGGGTATTTACACTGACGATGAGAAGTCCGTCATTCGTATGAGCCACCTCAATCCGGAAGTGCAGGCCCTTTATAAGGACTACCTCGGCGAGCCAGGCTCGGAGAAGGCGGAACACCTCCTGCATACGCACTACAAGAAGATTGACCTCTACAAGTTTGCGTAAGCTGGCTGGTGGGTGATTCACCCTAAACGAACTCTCGGGTTGAAGGTAGATTCCTCTAAAGAATTCTTCAGCTCGGGAGTTGTGATTCCAGGAAAGTGCCGCGGTAAATGAAGTACGCAATTCTCTCTGATATACATGCGAATTATGCTGCGCTGGTGTCGGTCATTGAAGACCTCGAAGAGCGCGGTGTGCAACGCATTATTTGTTTGGGGGATATTGTTGGGTATGGGCCGCAACCTTCGGAAACATTGGCGTTGATACGCCGTGCGTGTTATTCCGTCATTGCGGGAAATCATGATGATGCCGTTGCTAAGCGTATGTCATCAAAGGATTTTATTGATCTTGCCGCGGATGCGGTCAAGCGTCATCGCGCGGCACTTTCTCGTGAAGAAATTTCCTATTTGCGCTCGCTCCCTTACACAACAAAAATTGATCATGCGCTTGTGACGCATGGTGATTTCATCAATCCGCAAGCGTTCAATTATGTCTTGACGGAAAGTGATGCCGCGGCAAATTTTTCACGCACGGCGTTTCCTATTCTTTTTGTGGGGCATACGCACATCCCCAAAGTTTTCTCGCTTGACATTGAAGGCAATGTGACTGCGCTTGAGCCAGGCGATATTACGCTTGAAGATAATCATCGCTACCTTATCAATCCTGGTTCCGTTGGCTATCCGCGCGAAGCTCCAGGGCAATGTTTTTCCTCGTATGTCATTTATGATTCCACGGCGCTGACGATCCAATATCGTTTTCTTCCCTTTACAATTTCAAGCGTAATGCAGCGCGGCAAATTTGTTTTGGGGCGCAGATTTTATTATTGGTCCGTTGCGATTCTTATTGCGCTTTTTGTGCTTGGGTCTATCGCATCATTTTTTATTTCGGAGTACCGTGTTTCGCAACAGGTCGCGGCATTTCTTGCCGAACAACAAAAACCTTCGACGGATCCATTTGTTGTTACGAACAAGGCGATTACACTTTCCCCACGCGCGACGCATGTCCGCCCCAACCTGCGCCTCAAAAATGGCGGTCCGCCCGTCATCTTGGAAATAGCCTTCTATGATGATGGAGGGCATGAACTCAAGCGTGTGCGCGAAGAAGTAAAAAACTCGAAGCGAAAAGAAGTCGCGATTCCGCATCTTGGCATTACCGCGCGGTTTGAAGTTCACAAGCGTCGACGCGCGGAAGAACCCATCGTGACGCACTTCGCGCCAGAAGCCTTCACCAAGCCGGACACCACGCGAAAATAAAATCTTTTCATTTTCCACTACACTTGCGGCCGAAAATATGGTATAATATGTGCCATGGCGAATTATAATTGGAAAACGTTTGGTCGTGGCCGTGCGCGTCAAGTTTGCTTGACGTGTGGCGACGATATTGCTCACCTCGCAGAACTCGACAAGAAACGCTGGATGGCGATTTCAATGCCGATTGAAGGCGTGCGCTTTGATACGCGCATGTTGCAGTTGATGGACGCTGATGGCGACGGGCGCATCCGCACACCGGAAGTCCTCGGTGCAATCGAATTTCTCAAGGCACGCAACGTCGATTTGAATGACCTCTTCAAGGCGAACAAAGAAAATGACGCGCGCCTCCACGATGTCCTCGCACGCCAGGCTGACCTCGCGAATCGCACGCCAAGCGAAGAGGACAAAGCCGCGCTCGCCGCCTGGGAAGAAAAAGGCAAGTCGCCTGAGATTGATATTCTTCCAGGGAAAACTGCCGCGGCCGAAGCCGCGCTCACCGCGGTTGAAAAAACGATTGATGACTTTTTCACGCCGCCTGAAGATATGCCGCTTGTCACCGAAGAGGCTGATAAAGAATTGCCCTTGCGCGATCATTTGAATCCGAAGTATCTTGAGGCCATTCTTGATTTCGCGGCTAAATGCGTGACGCCTCTTTTTGGTGAGAAGCAAGTTTTGACGCGGCTCGGTTGGAAGGAAGTCAAGGCGGCTTTTGCGCCATATCGCGCGTGGGTCGCGGCCAAGCCTGTTGTCTCCGCAGATGCGAAAGCTGCGCTTGATGATGAAGAACGTGAAGTCCGTTATCGCATGGGGCTCAAGGAGCTCCTTGAAAACTATGTGAACATGGCGCGGCTCTACAACGTGAAGGAACTCGCCATTTTCCAGACGGGCACCTTGCGCATTGACGCGAAGGAATTGAAACTTTGCTTCCACGTTTCAGGTGAAGCCGCACATGCCGCGCTTGCAGAAAAATCGCGCTGCTGTGTCCTCTATGTGAAACTGACGCGGTCGAGCGAAAAGTTGGAACGCACCATTTGCGCGGTCGTCACGGCGGGTGCTGTCGCGGGTTTGTATGTTGGGCGCAATGGCGTCTTTTATGATCGCGATGGCAAGGATTGGGAAGCGGTCGTCACGCGCATGGTGGAGAGCCAAGTCTCGCTTGTGGAAGCGTTTTGGGCCCCGTGGCGCAAGCTCGGGGAAGGCATTGCCAAGACCGTCAAGAAGTTCATTGGCGACAAGCAAGACGCTTCGATGAAAGCGATGCAACCTGTGACGCAAAACCCACAAGCGGGCGGTGCGGCCATGGCGAGCTCTGTCGCGGCCATTGGCATTGGAGTGGGCATGATGGGTGCGGCGTGCGCCAGTTTGATGGCGGTCATCGGCAATATGGTTTGGTGGCAGATTCTCGTTTCGATTCTGGCCGTGATTGCGGTCGTTTCGATTCCAAGCGTAATTTTGACATGGTTCAAATTGCGTAAGCGCGATTTGGGTGCGATCTTGAATGCGTGCGGTTGGGCCATCAATCGCCCGATGCGCTTTTCGATGCGCTTGGCTCGCACCTTTACCAAGTGCGCATGAACATTCAAATCATAGATGCGACGGAACAGATGGCGGGCGACTTGCTCGCCATCTATTCTCCCTATGTCGAGAAAACGGCTATCACCTTTGATTTGACGCCACCCGACCGCGGCACTTTTGCCGCGCACATTCGTTCCGTCCAAGCCAAAAAATTTCCGTGGCTTGCCTTGAAGGTGGAAGATGAAATTGTCGGCTATGCTTATGCTGACACATTCAAAAACCGCCGCGCCTATGACCGCTCGGTCGAAGTCTCAATTTATATTGCTGAGGGCTATCATCAAAGTGGACTCGGCCGCATGCTGTATGAGGCATTGGAAACGCATTTGAAGATTTTGACCCGCGTTACAAACCTTTACGCATGCATTGCCTATCCCAATCAGGAAGACGAATATCTGACTTACGCCAGCGTCCATTTCCATGAAAAGATGGGCTATAAAATTGTGGGGCGTTTCACGAATTGCGCGGCAAAATTTGGCCGCCTCTATTCCATGGTTTGGATGGAAAAGATCTTAGCATAATAGTGTCATAAGATAAAAAAGGAATGTCACAATGTTCGTGATCCCACATTTTTCCGCGGCAGATTTTAGAGCGCGGATTTTTTGAAAACGAACAGCTAGACGAAAAAATTCAGGCTTGAAAATTTATTTT
>CAVGIZ010000085.1:0-10230 GCA_963629255.1 Anaerovoracaceae bacterium | reverse complement strand
GTTCTACACGGTCAATCCCGCCCCCTCCCACCCAATCCAATCCACTTTTCATGAATTGTGGGTGTAAAACTTCCTCCACATTTTATAAAATGTGGAGGGATTTCCGCGGCACTTTCCCCCAAAATCTCTATGTTCTTTATGTTCTACACGGCTAAAAATTCTACACGATCTACACGTTCTACACGGTCAATCCCAACCCCCATAACCGCCCCCCAATTTCCCCGTAACCCAGCCAATTTACGCGCGTAACCCAGCAAAATTACGCGCGCCCCCCTCTCCCCGCGGCACTTCTACCACACACCCTCCACCCCAAAATTCTAATACCGCCGCCGACCCAAGTCCTGCAATATCTTCCCAATCTCTCCCCATGTCGCCACACAATCATCATGCGTCGGTTCCTCTCCAATCTTCCAACCCTCCGCCATCAACTGTTGCACAAGCGGATGCTCCCACACCATACTCGATGAAAAACTTGAACTACATTTATTACACACCGGAATCGGAACAGGCAAAACCGAATACATCACACCAAGCGTTTGCATGTGGTTCGGATCCGGCCGCAAATTCCCATACATCTTAACCGTCTTCCGCGGCATCCCCTTCCGATATGTCTTGCAACACCAACACGTATCTGCCGCGCGCTCTTCCTGAATAATTTTCTCAAGCTGATTAATACCCGTCTGAATCGTATTCACAACACTCGATGACGCCGCCAAATTAAGTAATTCCCGCTCAATCAATAACGCCCCCTCAAAGTCCTTAGACTTATTTGCATATTGTACAAGCCTCCCATGCGCAACCTGAGCCACCTTATTCCGCAAGTCCCGATACATGTGATTCTCAGGTGGAAGAAGAAACGCAAAAATCTGAAACAACTCCTTCGTCGCCGCGAGCACCGCCCGCGCATCCTTCAATCCATCCTCAACCACCTTCGATTCCTGACAATGCCGAATCTGCAATTCAAGCCTCTCCACCTGCGGACGAAACGCCCCCTCCAACGTCTCGTCCACATCATCCGACCCCCTCATCGTCTCTGTCATATAAACAAAGTGACGCTTCGCATCTTCAAACTGATTCGACTTCGCATACGCAACCATAAAATCCGCATTGATATTATCAAACGCAATTGGAAACTCTTTCCTAAACTTCTCCACAAACGCCTCGTCCAAACTCGGCTCTTCAAACGCAAGTACCCTCTCTTCATACGCATCCCAAAAATCATCATCGTCCACAAGCCCCTCCCAATACTCAAACGCCACATGCCAAAAACGATCCACAATCGCAAGATACGTCTTCGGCGCCTTCTTGATATCCCCAGCGGCAAATTGCCTCTCCGCATCAATCGCATAATAATGAAATATCACCGCCAAATTATGCCGCGCAATCGTCGCCGCACGATCCCCCTTCACCGAAAGCTCGCGCCACACACGAACCGCCTCATCCCTCTTCCCTTCCCGCAACGCCTCCAACGCCACATCGTCCCCATCCTCATTCACTGGCCAAAACCAAAAGAACGCCTCCACCGCGGCAAATTCTGGCTCCTTCATCCGCTCCACAAGCTCATCAAAAAATTCCTTCTCAGGAGCCCTCACCTGCCCCAACAAAAATCGATCATACGCCCGCTCCCAATCTGCCGCGCCCATCTCATACGCCGAGATAAAATCCTCTATCCGACGCTTCATCTTGCGCCCCTTCATCCCAACCTCAAGCCACAACAAATAGTACGCATTCTCATGGTACACTTTCGAATTACAAATCTCATCAAGTAACATCTTCTCTTCTCCTTTCTAAATAACTACTTCCGAATAAACAGCCCCAACCCCTGACACTTCGAATAATCAAAGCCTTTCAATTTATGAGGCCGACCATTGATCACATCAAAGCATTTGGCTATTCTTATCCCATCTCTCTTGAACCATTCGATACAATATAGCTCCGTTGCCGAACCTATTCCTTCTACCCAATTGAATAGAACCGAATTCGGTCTAGATAGATCAATCCTAATAAATCCAACAAACTTATATACGAAAGAATAGCATTCAACTTCCGAAGGTCGTGCCATTCGATACGGATAAACGTTGCTACAATCCCTAAAATTACGTGAGTCCGCAATTTCATAGTTTTGAAGCTTTTTAACGGCTTCATAAAGTGCCGCATAATCCCTTGATGCATTAACATTAGCGATAAGCTGTTCAACTTTATTCCTAGCCTCGCGCTCTTTTCTTTCTTGCTCTGCACGCTCTCGTTTCGCGCGTTCTTCCACCTCCCTCATCGCTTGTTCCCACCCATCCATCTCTTGCTCTGCACGCTCTCGTTTCGCGCGTTCTTCCACCTCCCTCCTCGCTTGCTCTGCATGTTCTCGTGCGGCAGATTCAAAATGCTCCACATTCGCATAATACTCCTTCAGCCCCCAACAAAAAAGGATCACACAAATAATCGCACCAATAATAATCCCCACCCGATGCCGCCAAAGATTCAGCAGTATTTTTCCTCCCATAGGCAAGGCTTTATAAAACGACTCATCAGCCTTCGCAAGTTCATCAATCTCCTTCATCTCAAAATCTTGCCACGAAACAAACTTCCGTCCCCATGGAACGGCCTTCAATAAAATAACAAGAAAACTCCGCGGCAGTTTTAACCATGGCTTTTCACCAATACTCAACTTATCAATCACAACCTGCACAATCCCCTGCTGCCACGCAATCACCTCGCACAACTCACCAAAAAACTTTTCACCCGCTCCCACAATCCGCTCAACCTCAAGAATCCCAATCACATTGATCACATTCTTCTTCGCAAGCTCTAAAATCTTCTCATCGCTAAACGCATTCACCCTTTCCACAATCTCTTTCGGCCAAACCCCTCGCTCTTCCGACCGCCCCACAAGCGCAACAATCTGCTCATCATCAAACCGCCCAAAATCATACGTCTCCCAAAGTGCCGCATCCTTATTCTCAACAAGCCACTCCACCGCCCAACGCACGTCCACTTCACTCGGTTGCAAATAAGGTATAATTTTACGATTCGTCTCTGCGTATCGACAAAGCTCCTCCCTTGTAAACATCCCATTCTTCAACACCTCATCAAACGCCGCGGGAATCTCAATCTTTGAATTCCCCAAAATAATTTCCCACTCATCTTTCTTGAGCGTCGCAAATGACAACTTCTCCCAAAGTGCCGCGCCCGTCCCACACACATAAAGCTCATACACCTCCCGAAACGTCATCTCTTCCAGTTTCAAATACGGCACCACAAGCTCCGTCTTCTTCGCAATCTCCACAAGCTCCCCATGCCCAAATCCACCTTCCGCTTCCGCCTTCTCCAAAAACCTCTTGCACGGCTCAATCAACTCTTTCGCCCGCTCCAAATAATACGCCCAATCCGCCTTCCCAACCTGCGCAAATGGATACCCCGCAAAAAGTGGACTCTCTGGATGCTTCGCCAAATACCCCACCACTTGCCGCGGCAAAATCCCTCGAAACGCCAATCGATCCTGCCCCGGCATCTCCATCTCCACCAACGCCAGCATCGCTTGCCACGACCCAGGTAAACTCAAAACAAGCATCGGTCCATTCTTTGTCTTCGCCACATCCCTTAATGCCTTTGCAAGCGCCACTTGATCCTCTTCCTCCAAGCTCGCAACATCAAGTTCCTGATACGCCTTCAAAAGCGCCGAAAAAGATTTCGCACCCTTCTGCGCCTCAAGAAATTGCCTCACCGAAAATGTCTTTTTGTCCGCCATACTAACCTCGAATATCATCAAGAGTGACAAGCTCAAGTTCAAACATCGAACGCACCAACACCAACAACGTCAACGTCTCCCCTTCCGAAACAAGACATGCATCACGAAACGCACGCTTCATCGCCTCCGACCGATGCAACATCCCCTCCGCGGTAATTGGCTCCCGCACACACTTCCCCGCCAAACGCGCTCGAAGCGCACGCCTCTTCGCCGTCACCTTATCTGGCATCACGTCAATATACGAACGAATACTCTGCGCCGCCTTACACATCGCCGACCATTCACTCGAAACCACGCCCGACTTCTCCAACTGCTCAGAAAATTGTGGATCAATAATCTTCATCACCCCAAGCAAAAAATGCACAGGCGCAATTTCTGCCGCGCCCAAATTCTTCGCTTCCACATTCGCCAACATCCAACACAATTTCAACAGCTCTTCCACTTGCATCATTCGCCCTCCTTCAAAGGAATCTTCGGCCCACTCGGAATCAACCCCATCTGACGACACCCATCCATCACCGCCCGATCAAACTCCCGCGCGGCACTTTCAGGCATAAACCGCTTAGGCCTCGCCCCACCCCGCGGCACTTTCTTCACCAGCGGCACTTTTGCCACAGGAACATTTGTCACCACCGCCTGCGCCCCCTTGTCCACAACCTTCTCAATTGTGTTCGTCACCACTCGCTCAACCGTATTTGTTTCCACCACGCGACGCACAACTTCCAACGTGTTCGTCACAAAACAAACCCGCTCCACCATCGCCGTCACACAAGTCGTAACTGGCACTTCCACAACCCTCTCCACCACATTCGTCTGCACCGTCTCACAAACTTGAACAATCGCCTCCGGCTTACGACAAAGCCCCCACACAATGCCACTCGCGCCCAGCAACAACGCAACGCACACAACAATCCAAACCCCACCCCGCGGCACTTTTTCTTCGTCCTCCACTTCACGCGGCGGATTCCGAAACGCCTCCAACGCCTTTGTCGCGGGCTCAAAATCAGGTGCCGCCGCATGAATCCGTTCCCAAATCTGCCGCGCCTCATCTTCAAACCCTTGTTCAAAGCGAATGCGCGCAAAAAGGTCCGCCCCCGAAAGCGTGTTCAACGCCCGCGGCGACCCCTTGAGCATCTCAAGCGCCGCGTCGCACTCCCCTTGCGAGAGGAGTGCATACGCACGCAAAATCACAACTTCATTTGTCATACCGTAATCCCCGATCCATGCCCACGCTGCACTTCTTCACGAACCTCTTCCGGCATCAATTGTAAAAGCCTCACTACCGTCCGATGCACCCTCTCCTTGTCGCGCGCTTCCATCGCTTGCGCCCCTTGATCAAACAAACGATTCACTTCCGCCGTGCGCGGCAAGTAATTCCGCTTCTCATTGTAAAGATAGGCAAGATACCCAGCCCAGAACTCATACCGATTCGTATACACTTCATGCCACAAATTCAACGCATCTTCCCGAATGCGCTCAAGCTCCCGAATATCCTTACGTTCCCCAACTGCCTCAAGCCGCGATTTGACATCTCGCAAATCACGCGCCTGCGCCGAATCCATTTCCGCCGCACAGCTTTCCACATCCTTAATAATGTCCTGAATCTCTTCCACCTTTTCAGGGAACTTCGCGCCCTCTTCAAGGTTGTCCAACATCACACGAATTTCCAAAATACGATGCTGAATCTGATTCGCCCCTTCCACACTTCCTGCCCCACTCCAAAGCGAATCAATCTCATCGCACTTTCCTGACAACTTCTCCGCAACCTCAGAGCCCTGCGACTGCGCACGTTTCAAGACTTCATCTATCCGCGCCTTCTCTTTCGCAAACTGCTCACGCAATTCCGCTTCAGAAAACGCCGCCTTCCGATTATATTCCAATCGCGCCATAAAAGTCTCATCCCAAAGCGGAATATACGCTTCAGCACGAAGGCTGCCCGGCTCTTTCGCAGAAAGTGTAATCTCAACATCACTACCAACCGGCAAATCACAACGCACATTCTCGGGCGAAACAATGATATTCCCAAGCACCATATTATGATCGCCAAGCCGCCCCGCATCGCCACCAATCGCCTCAAGAACAGGAATCTTTATTTCACCTGACACCCCCTTCTTGAGCTCAACAACCGTCTTGCAATTGCGCTCCTTCTTCTTGAATGGATACGCCGTCCCCTTCGGCACAATAACACAAACCGCATTGTCCGCAAGCTCAATCGAAATATCATTACACGTAATCTGCGCCTTAATTGTCACACCAATCGTATAAGGAATCTCCGTCACATCCGTCGGCAATTTTGTCCCCGTCGCATCCACAAGCTTGATATCAAAAATATTCTGACTCCCTTCCCAGCACGCAAACGCAAATGGAACTTCCCTTCACTATTCAACTGAATCGCGCCACTCGACCAACACGTCGCACGATTCACAAACTCAATCGAACACCCCGCAATAGAGCCCCCCGCAGGCGGCGTCACCTCACCCGTCACAGACGGATCATCATCTGGCCCAATCGGCTGATAGTTGAGCGTCACCTTATACGCCCCCGCCGCAACAGGCGCCACCGCACGCACCGACCGATCCAACCGCTGCGTCCCCGCAAAAACTGCCGCGCCCTGCGCCACAACTGTCAACGGATCCACACTATGATCAAGCGCAATCCCAAGCTTCTCAGAAAGAATCTCGCGGAAATACGGCGCCAACGTCGGCCCGCCCACAAGAATCGTTTTCTCAATCGCGCTCGGCTGCAAATTCTTCTCCGCCAAAACCGCCTTGCACTTTTCAACCGCCCGCACAATCAATGGCTCCGTAATGTCCGCAAGTTGATTCTGCGTCAATTTAAATCCATCCAACTCCACATCATTTCCATCCGCATCCTGGAAAATGCACCCGTCAATGAACGCCTCCGTATTCCGCGAAAGATTTACCTTCGCTTCCTCCACCGCACGCTTAATCTTCGCAAACGCCGCGCGCCATTTCGCATTCTCACGCTTGAACTCAGGCAAATTATATTCACCCTGAATCTGCGGAATGATAATCTTCTCAATAATCCCCCAATCAATATCCGATCCACCCAAGAAATTATCGCCGCCGTGATTCACAACTTGAATGTCACCATCCTCCGCCTTCATCACCGCCGCATCAAATGTGCCGCCGCCAAAATCAAATACAAGCCAAAACGACTTCTTATCCGTATCCGCCTGAAACCCATACGCAAGCGACGCCGCAACTGGCTCTTGCAAAAGTGGACACTGCACCAATCCCGCCATCTCCGCAGCCTTCTTCGTCGCCACACATTGCCGCGAAGCAAACGCCGCAGGAATTGTAATCACCGCCGCCTTGATGTCCTCATCAAAACGCTGCTGCACATTCCCCTTCAAACTCTTCAGCACCGCCGCCGAAAGCTCCTCCGGCGTCTTCTGCACACCAGCCGACTTGAACGTATAAACCGAATCCCCGCCCATACGCCGCTTGAACTCAATATACGCATCTTCCGCCGAACGATCATCTTCCAACTTCGATTTCGCCTTCGGCCCCACCATCACATTCCCATTCTTCCCAATATACACCGCACTCGGCGTAATGTCCATATCCAGATTGCTCTTCACAACCTCCGCCTTCACGCCTTTGAGCACCGCAATCGCACTGTTCGTCGTGCCCAAATCAATACCAAAGTCAATTGTTGAACGATTCATTTTTTATCTCCTTTATTATTTTGTTAGAACTTCTAAAATTACTGCCGCGGAGCCTTCCCCACCACAACCTCCGCCTGTTGTAAAAGCCGCATCTTCCCGTCCCCATTCGTCCACCGAACAGTCGGAATCAACGTCTCAATATATTCATCGCGCGTCAAATCTTTCCGATCCTCAAACGCAATCACCTTCACCGCCTCCCCTTCATCATACGCCTTCCCAACATAATCCCCCTTCGTCGTCACATGCGCATCTTCAAGCGCACCATCCAACGTCTCCAAATATTTCGCAAGCCGCGCAATACTCCGCTCATTCAACTCTTCCTTCGGCTCACCCGTCTCCGTATCCAGTAGCACATTCTTCATGCGCCACACCGTCGTCGCAAACGTCTTGTAAATCCGCGTCAACTCCTTCTCCTCAGGCGTCAACGCAGGCTCCTGAACCTTCGCCTCCACCTCCTCCCGCGGCACAAATTTGGCCATAAAAGCCATCGCCTCACGAGCATCTATAACCTGCTTCTTCTCTAATTTCTGAGCCTTGCGCTCCTTCTTGTTCCTCTTACCACTCATCTTTATGTTCCTTTCTTAAAATTAATCTGTCGGAGGTTTGGATCCAAAATTCCAACCCTTATCGAGTAACTCCATAATACTTGGATACTCCTTACTACTTTTGCATTCTTACACACCCAACACGTCGCCTCTTCCATTCCAACCTCTCTTTCTTACATTGAAATTCCCATCCGCCATAAACGGACTCGCTCCGCATACTTCCCGCGCAACGATGGACACTGATTGAACGCCTCTTCCATCTTGTCCGCCGCATCCCCCAACATCCCCTCGCGCGCCAACTTCCGCGCATCCTTCGCCATCGCACGCCCCACGCCCTCATCCAACAAATCTGCCGCGCCCAAAATACTCTTCGCCGTCGCCTCACTCAACGCCGCCTGGCTCACAACCTTCCCGCCCGGCTTCCACGCCTCCAATGCCTCCAACAACTCCATCGCATTCGCATACCGCTTCCTCGCATCAAACTCAATACACTTCATCACAATCCGATCCAGCCCCGCATTCACCTCGCCATTCCACTCGCTCGGCCGCTCCGGCACCTTCCACTTCGACACATCCTGTCCCCACCCCAACTCCGACTCCACATGAAACGGCAACTCATCCGTCAACAACAAATACATCGTCACCCCAAGCGCAAAAATATCTGCCGCGGGCGAATCCGAATGACGCGCCCCCTTGAACGCCTCGGGCGGCTTGAATGCAAGTGTCCCCGCTGCCGTCGCCAAAAGCGTCAACGGATTCACCTCCTTCGCCAAACCAAAATCACTCAACCGCGCACGCAACCCATCCGCCTCATACCCAACCAAAATATTCTGCGGCTTGATGTCTCGATGTATAATCGGCGGCGTCGCCCGATGCGCCACACTCAACCCGCGACAAATCTGCCGCGCCAATTCCACCGTCGTCGCGACCGGCACATACTTCGAACCAAACGACCGCCAAAACTTATCCAGCGTCCCGCCCGGCACATACTCCATCGTGAAAAATCCACACACCCCCGCCGCCGTCTCCACCGTGTTCGCATCAAACACTCGCACAATATTCGGATGCCCCAAGCGCGACAAAAGAATCGCCTCACCCAATATCCGCGTCACTTCTTCCGCATCCAAATCCACTCGCTTAAACACCTTCATCGCCTGACGCCCCAAGAATTTATGCTTCACACGATACACCTCGGCGAACGCTCCCTCGCCGAGAAAGCGCTCCACTTCGTACGTCCCGCGTATCTCCAAACCTTCTTCCAGTAGCGCCATGATAAACCTTTTCCAATGATGATGCACATATTATACCATATTCCTCTCCTCTCCGTCTATTACTATTTTTTTTTTTTTGTCTAAAATCACCGCTTTTCTCCCATTTTTGAACACACCCCTCTTAAATTTCGAGCCCTTCCACCCCCTTCCGCGGCATTTTCCCTTTCTTCTCTTCCCCAAAATCCGCCGCGCCCCAACCTCTCCAAAATCAATCCAACTCCTACACCCCAACACGACAAAGGACAACCCCACCATACTTCTTTATGCCTCTTTATATTCTACACGGCTAAACCTCTCCCCCACCCAAAAACGCTCTACACGTCCTACACGGTCAATCCCAACCCCCATAACCGCACCCCAATTTCCCCGTAATCCAGCCAATTTGCTCGCGTAAATCTGCCGCGCCACCCCCTCTCCTTAAAAAACCCCCTTTTCGACCCCCAAAAAAGGGGGTTTTCGTACCCCTAAAAACCCCCTTTTTCACCCCCCGAAAACCCCCTTTTTTAATTCGACCCCCTCAAAATGACATTCCCGACTCATTTCCTGATGAAAAGGTCACGTATTCCCAGTTTTGAAAAACCAAATCCCCGGCGCCCCACCCCTTCCGCGGAACTTTTCTACACGCTCTACACGGTCAACCCATCCCCAACCCCAAGCTAAAATTCGCCGCGTTTCTACTATTTTCTTTCACTTATAATAGAAAGTTTGCGAAAGTTGTGACCACCACCTCTTCTCAATCGAAGTAATTAGTATGTAGGGGCATGAAAGTTTTTGAAGAAAGTTGTGCACACGACCCCTTCTCAAGAGTAGTAGTTAGAATGGTGGGGCATGGTGCCTCGCCAACAGTCAAGTCAATTTATGAAAGGTACAAAGTAATGAATACAATACAACAAATCCCTGTTCACGACGCCGAAATCGCCCGAAAGGGAATGGGGAGTACCGTTGCCCCGAACCGAAGTGCACGTTTACACACCAGCCCAA
>CAVGIZ010000084.1:0-10401 GCA_963629255.1 Anaerovoracaceae bacterium | reverse complement strand
CTAAGGGTGCGAGGCACCCTTATCCCCCCTCGACCCCCCTAATCCCAGAAGCGCGGCAGATATTGCCGCTGATGCGTCAAATCTGCCGCGCACTTTGGGCTTGAGGGCTCGCAGAGGATGATAATGAGTCTGAGCATTGAATGAATTTATTGGAGGAAGACGAAATGAAATTGTTGAATCTGAAAGAGTGTATCAATCCACTTTTCATGAAAAGTGGATTGGGTGCGTGCGGCGGATTTTTTGTTGTGAAAAGTTTCGTCCCACTTTTCATGAAAAGTGGGACAGGCTTGTTTTATTGGACTTGGCGCATGTTCAATCCACAATTCATGAAAAGTGGATTTTGTCGGGCGCGGCAGATTTTTTGGGGGAGAGGGTTGAAAAGTGTCGCGGAGGGTGGGATTAGTTTGGACTAGTATTTGCCGCGGAAATATGGTATAATATAGGGCGTTGCTGAGAAAGATATGAAGAGCTGGATGGTCGATTGTGGGGGAGGTGTGACCGCGGCAGAAATGCCGCGGAAGGGGAGGCGATTGTTTATTTTCTTTGTGTTATTCTTTGTGGGCTTGAGCGGGATGGCTTTGGAGAAGAGTGAGATTATTGATGGTCGGGTTTGGACTTATTCGATTGAGGGTGATGGGGTGATTGTGGAGAGGATAGGGGAAGATAAGCGCGATCGAGAGGACGTTGTACAAGGGGATGTGGTGATTCCTGAGGAGATTGGCGGGATGAAGGTTAAGGGGATTGGGCATTGGCTTTTTAATCGGCAGAGGCTTTTGAAGTCGGTTGTGGTGCCGTCTGGGGTTCAAGAGTTGCCGTGGTCCGCGTTTCAATATTGTACAAATCTGACGCGCGTTGTTTTGCCAGAGGAGATGAAGGAGATTGGGCGTGGGGCGTTTGATGGATGTAGTCGGCTGGCGCATTTTTCGATTCCGAAAGGGATTCGTGTGATTTCTAAAGATGCGTTTTATGGGTGTGAGAGTTTGAAGGAAATAAACATTCCTCCTTCGGTGGAAGTGATTGATGATAATGCGTTTCAATCGTGTTCGTCGTTGCGGGTTGTGCGGATGGGAGAAGGGGTGCGTGAGATTGGGAGTTCTGCATTTAGTGGATGCGTGAGTATGGAGTCTATTCGGTTGCCGGAGAGTGTGACGAACATTGAGGTTTTTGCGTTTAATGGCTGTCGTGCGCTTCGGGAGATTACGATTCCGCCGCGGATTGAAAGGTTGGGTCGGATGGATTGTACTATTTTTCGGGGTTGTAGTTCTTTGATGTCTGTGACATTGCCTAAGGGGTTGAAGGATTTGTCGGGGCGAGTTTTTAGTCGATGTTGTTCATTGCAGGAGATTGAGATTCCGGATGGGGTGACGAATTTGCCGTTGAGGGTATTTGAGGATTGCGATTTGCGGAAGGTTGTGTTGGGGCGTGGGATTCAATCGATTGAGGCGGTCGCTTTTTGTAATAATTGGCGGCTGAAGGTGATTGAGTTTCATGGGGATGCGCCGAAGATGAGGAAGTCTGCATTTTTTGGGAATTGGACGTGTAGAGGGATTCCTGAGGATTGTGTTTTTAGGATTTATCGTGGGGCAAAGGGTTGGGAGGTACTGGGGACGGATGAGGGGAAGGCTGGGTTGAAGGTGAAGATTGAGGATAAGATTTTTCCTTTGGAATATATTGATGATGATCGGAAGGTTGAGAAGCGTTTTAGCTTGCCGAGTGAAGAGGAGTTGGAGCGTGATTATGGGGCGACCAATTCTATCGCGGATTTAGTGTATAGAGTTTATCCGCTTACGAAGGAGTTAGAGCGTTGTGGTGGGGAGTTTCCTTCGCAAGAAGTGCGTCGCGTTTATTATCATTTGATGACGAATATTCTTGAGCGGATGGAGGTTGTTTATGATGGTAGCTCAGCTATTATTTTGATGGGTGCGGAACATCGGTCGAATCTTTTTGGGATGCTTATTTCGTTTCCGATTATGCGTGAAGATGTGGGGGCGTATTTGAGGTGTGTTGATGTTGTGGCGAATTTGAAGGAGATGCCGATGGATAATTATTTGAAAGAGAAAGAGCTTTCGCGATTGGAGGATTTGAAGCTTGTGGAGAAAGGGCTTTGGAAGGCGACGCCGAAGCAGATGTATGGACCGAATCGTGAACAGTTTGAGCGGAAGTGGACGCCGGTGCTAGTTTACAATCAAAGGGTTCAGAATTGTCGGCGGCTGCTTGTGCCTTATCTTGCGCGGGCGTTTGAGGCATTTCGAGGATTGGAGGCCGCGGATTATCAAGCGCTTTCGTTTGAGATTATTGAGCGGCTGAGGCCAAGTGAGGATGAGGCGCGGCAATTTTTTGAATGAGGGCGGATTTGGTCGGTGCAAAAGGGGCTGTTGGTATTAGGAGGTTGGGTGGAGTTGTTCGGAGGGGTCGAAGCGGGTGGATGAATAGGGATAGGCGTGTAGAGCTACGAGGGCTTCGCCAGCGAGGAAGAGGCTGCCACAAATAAGGGTGGGGGAATCTTTCGCGGCGGAAAGGGCTGCGGAGAGAGAAGGCATGGCGTCCACGCAAGGGATATTTGCCGCGGTCATTTTCGCGGCAGTTTCTTCTGCTGTCAGGGAACGAGGGTTGTTCGTTTGGATGGCGTAGGCGTGGGAAATGAAGGGCGATAGGATTTGCAAGACTTCATCGACGGCTTTGTCGCCGCAGAAGCCTGCGATTAGATTGAGATTTGTAAGGCCATCTTCTTTGAGAGATTGAATGAGGGCGCGGGCGGCGGGTGGATTGTGGGCTCCATCGATGATGAAGGAGTTGACCTTTTGGTAGCGTCCGGGCCAGATGACGTTGGGGAAGCCGAGTTGGGCGGCAGATTGGGCGCGGGTTTTACCGAGGAGGATTTGGAGCGCGGCGAGCGCGGTTTGGGCATTCTCGCGATTGAAAGTGCCGCGGAGGGAAAGTGTGGTTGGGACCTCGGAAAGGGGAGTGAGGTTGGGGGCGTAATAGAATGGGGCGTTTCGTTCGCGAGCGACCGCGGCAATTTTTTCGCGCACGCATGGTTCGTTTGCGCCGAGGATGATGGGGACGTTGGGTTTGATGATGCCGGCTTTTTCGGTGGCGATTTGTTCAAGTGTGTGGCCGAGCCAATCGCAATGGTCGAGTCCGATGCGAGTGATGATGGTGAGGGAGGGCTCGCAGATGTTGGTGGCGTCGAGGCGACCGCCGAGGCCCGTTTCGAGGATGGTCCAGTCGGGGCGGGCCGCGTGATAGACGAGGAAGGCGATGGCGGTGAGTGCTTCGAAGAAGGTGAGGTTTTGGAAGGCGGGGGTTGTGGGTTCGAGCGCGGCGAGGCGTTGGGCGGCGCGGTTGAGTGTGGCGTCGTCAAGGGGCTGGCCGTTGAGGAAGAAGCGTTCGTTGATGTTGACGAGGTGGGGCGAGGTGTAGCGTGCGGTTGTGAAGTTTGCGGCGCGGAGGCAAGCGTCGAGGATGGCGCAGGTGGCGCCTTTGCCGTCGGTGCCGGCGATGTGGAGGGTGGGGAGGTTGTGTTCGGGGTGGCCGAGCGCGGCAGAAATTGCGCGGATGGTGTCGAGGCCTGGTTTGATGCCGAAGCGTTGGCGTGCGGCGAGAGTAGAAAGAAGGTCCATTTTTTAGAGGGCGATGGCGACGACAGTGATGGAGGCGGCCGCGTAGCCAAAGAGGATGAGCCAGAGGATTTTATCGGTGAGGAGGATTTTTTCTGGGCGGCCAGTGTCGGCTTGGGACCAGGCGAGGAAGGCGTAGCGGAGGATGCCGGCGAAGACGAAGAGGGAGGTCAGCCAGAGGAGAGGGAAGCGCGCGCCCATTTTGGAGGTGAGGGTGTAGGCGAGGTATTCGAGACAGGAGGCGAGGCCGGTCGTGGCGATGAGGGCGTCGAGGATGAGGGGGTGGTAATGGCGGAGGACGGCGCGCGACTCCGCGGCAGTTTCGAGTTCATGTTTGCGCTTGCAGAAGGCGAGGAACATGGAGAGGGTAAAGGCGCAGATGAGGAGCCAGGGGGAGATGTAGGCGTCGATGATGGCGGCGCCCGCGATGGCGCGGAGGACGAAGCCGAGGGAGAGGGTGATGACGTCGACGTAAGGGATGCGCTTGAGGTAGCCCGTGTAGAGGCACTGCATGATGGTGTAGGCGAGGATGGTGCCGAAGGCGAGGGTGCGCGTGGGGAGAATCATGACGATGGCGGCTGGATAGGCAAAGCCCGCGGCAAAAAGGATGAGGGCGATGCGGATGGCGGCGACGCGTGAGACTTGGCGCGCGGCAATCGGGCGGAAGCGCTTCGTCGGGTGCTTGCGGTCGGCCTCGTAGTCGGAGACGTCATTGAAAAGATAGAAGGAGGACGAAATGAGCGAGAAGGCACCAGCCATCAAAAAGGCCATGAGGAAAGATTGCCAACCGCGCACGAGATGTTGTTGGGAGGCGTCCGCGACAGAGAAGAACCACGCGACCATCACGACGCCATTTTTCGTCCATTGGTCAACGCGAATCGCGCGAAGCCAAGTTTTCAATCGTTGATAGTTTGCCATTTGATGAGGCCCCAGAAAAGTGAATGTGTGGTAAGAACAGGATTGGAGACGGACTCGTAGAAGGTCCAGAAGGCGGACCAATTGCGGTCGACAGGTTCAGCCCAACGGATGGGGAAGAGGCTGAGGACGCGGCGGTAGGTGACGTCGGGCGTGGGGGAGTGCGATTCGTAGAAGGGCCAGACGCGGAGGTAGGTGCGGTTTTGGAGGTAGAAGGGGAAGACGCGGATTTCTTCGAGCGCGGCAGATTTGTCGCGGTAGAGTTCGACGAAGCGCCAAAGGTAGCGGGTAATCGCGGCGTTTTCGGTGCGGTCAGAGTAGTTGAAGTTGTGGATTGTTTCGTAGAGAGGAAAGATGTTGAGGCGTGTACGTTTGGTGGAGCGTTCCCATTCGAAGATGGGCCAAGGGCAACGGAGGCGGGTTGTGGTGGGCGTGCGGGCGTAGGAAAAGAGCGGCGGGATGAAGAGGTCTTGGGATTCGCGCGCGCGGCGGATTTGACCGTAGAGGGGCCAGAACATCCAGGAGGAACCCACACCCGCGGTGTCGCGATCTTCGCGGTAGGAGGCCCATGTGAGGATGGGCCAGAGCGCGTAGTGGTGGTCGCTTTCGCGTTGGTGGCCCGTGCCCGCGAGTGGCCACACGCCCCACGAGCCGTCCGAGCGCCAATGAATGAACGGGAAGAGAATCACGTTCGAAGTCATCCATTCGCCTGTCGAGGGGCGCGGCATTTTATATCGCATCCAAAGTGGCCAGAGCGCGAAGTCCCAATCGTACATCAAAAGGAAATGCGGGTGGTGACCATAGATGGGAAAAAGCCCCGCGTAAGATTCGCCTTCGCGCGTGCGGCCATTGAACCAAAGCGGAAGGACATCAAATTGATACGCGTCCGATTCGAGGTCCCACTGATCGTGAATAAACCAACAGCACCGCCACCAATCGCGATGGCGCGTGAAGAGCGGCCAAAGCACATCCGTCGTCTCGGCTTGGTGCGAGTAGAAAGGCCCCGCCGACTGGTAGTCGTCTTTATCGCGTTGCGCGTAGAAGGGGCCTATCTGGAAAGCCGAGGCGAGTAGGAGTTCACTTAGCATTCTTCACAAGTTCGTCATACGTCTTGCGTTCGAATTCGGTGAGCTTATTGAGTTGTGGCTGCACCTTGCGCAACGTGACGCGGGCAAGCTTCTTATCGCCGCGCATAATCTGAACGCGTGCGAGCGAAATGAGCATACGAATATCTTCTTCGTGTCCGTCTGTCTTGGAAAGTTCGCACGCCTTTTCAATATACTTCTGCGCTTCATCAAGGTCGCCCTTGCGGTCAAGAATGATGGAGCCGAGCGTTTCCCACGTGACATAAAGTTGCGGGTCGGTCTGGGTCGCGCGGCGGGCATAACGTTCCGCCTCTTCCAAACGATTGAGCCGACGATAAACTTCAGCGAGGTCATTCATCGCGAGCGTGACCGGACGCGACGCATCGGCCGCCTTGCGCAAGTACGTTTCCGCCGTTTCATACTCGCCTTTGCGAAGGGCCAAGGCACCCATCACGTAGTTCGCCAAGGGCGACTTACGATTGATCTTGAGCGTTTCCTTTGCATGGCGTTCAGCCGATTCCGCATCATCAAGCGAAATATCGAGCCCCAACACAAGGTCCTGCGTCGCGGGCACATCCGGCCGCGCATTGGCTGCGACAATCAATGCATCACGCGCATCGCGGCGCTTCGTTTCGCCCTTGCGCAAATACAAGAACGCACGCGTCGTCTGCACATAATAATCGTACGGCGTAATCGCTTCCTTCTCCATCTTCGGCAGAATGCGACCTTCCAAATCGCGTTCCAATTCCTTGCGTTCCTTCGGGTCCTTCGACGCATCGCACATCTGCATCGTGACGGCCGCCATGAGCGACCACGCACGCAAATCATCCGGCTTCGCATCGGTGACACGCCCCAAAATCTTGCGAGCCTCAGCGTAATTATTCTTCATGAACGCGAGCATTGCGAGCTCGGTCTGCACACGCGGGTCATCACTCGCCGCGCCCGTCGCACGTTCCAAAAATGCAACCGCCGACTTCGTATCGCCATCGAGCATCGACAAGCGCATCATGCCAATCAACGCATCGTGGTCGTCCTTGTTCTTCTCCAAAATCTGCGTGTAAATTTCACGCGACTTGACGCGGTTATCCTCGCTCGCATAAAGTGCCGCGATCATGTTCATCAGCGAACTCCTGCGGTCCGACGGAATGAAGTCCACAGCGCGGCGCATTTGGCTAAGCGCGTTGCCTGGCCGCCCCGAGCGCGCCCACGTGAAGCCCAACCGAATGAAAATCTCTGGATTGCGAATGTAGCCATAATAGCTCGAGAGCGTCCACAACTTGAAGCGCTTCGTCGGGTCATCCACAATCGATTTCAAACGCCGTTCCAATTCAAACTTCTTGGCGAGCGCCTTCGGATGCTTCGAGCGCGCCATCTCGAACAAGTTAAAGAGCGCGCACACATTGTCCTTATCAATGTCGTGCAACACCATCTCATACATATCGAACGCTTCATCATCGCGCCCATTATCCTGCAACCACACGCCGCGGTTATTCGCGACAAAACCCAAGTGCCGCCGCAACTCAACACGCCGCTTGTCGGTCGGGTTCGTCTCCTCCATAATATCAAAACTGCCCCAGCCAATCGGCGCATGCAAAATAGAAAGGAACGTATCCTTCTGCCCATACCAATCCACCTTGCGCGCGCTATCCGCACCAAAGAACACGAACTCTGGCACCGGCTTAATATTCGCCGCGTACCACAAATCCGGCGCACCAAACACCGCGGCACTTTTCGTCGCGTTCGTATCATACTCAAACCAATCCTGCACAAACGGCAAAATCCCCAGCGACAGCGACAGCGTCAAATCCGTATTATGCGGACCGCCCAAATTTGCCGCGCGCACCTTCTCCGCCAAATCATCGCGATAGAGCGTATCCAAATCACGATCCAGCGCCACGAGCGTAACCTTCTTGCCGAGCGCTGCCGCGCGCAAACGCAAGTTGTCATCAATCGTCCCGTCCGTCACCAGCCACTCGCGGTCACCCAAGTCCTGCAAAATCTTATCCGCGAGCTTGTCCGCAAAACTGCCGCGCTCGGTTTCATACATAAACAAATTGAACACGCCCTTGAACACAAACACAAGCGCGAGCGCGCCGCCCACCACATACGCCACAATTCGCCCACGCGGATCCTGCACAACCTTGTTCTCATTCGCTGCATCTTTATGCACCGAATTCTCCAGCGCCTGCAACGTCCAATACGCCGCGAGATACCCCGCCACACACGCCGCAAATGCGCTCGTCACAATCGGGAACACACCATTCGGTTCCATCTGCGAGCTCGGCGAAAGGGGCGTCGCCACCGCCAAAATCGCCGCGAGGCTGAGCGTAATATGGAAAATCCATTGTAGCCACCCACTCGTCTCATTGAAGCACCGCCCACTCGCCGCCAGCGCCACAATAAACGGCACCGTCGCAAACAGCGCCACGAGGAACCAATTCTTCACAAACAAATCTTTGCCTTCATCGACGAGCGTCTTGATCGTATCCAAAAATCCACTCGTCCCCGCCAGCGAGAACCACACAAACGCGACAACGCCCGCCACGATAAACAGCACCAGCGGTGCCACCCACCCACGCGAAAACTGCCGCGGAATCATCACCAACGCCAAAATCACAAACGGCGCCAGCAGCGCAAATACGACGGAATCGACCCCGCCCAAGCCCCACATCACGCCCGCCACAATCGGCATCACCACGGCGCCCTTCACCCCATGCGCCAGCATCGCGCGCCACCCCACCAACACAAGACCGCACGCAACCACCCACGCAAACTCAAACATCCGCGGCTCAATGTGCGACGCACCCGCAATCACCGCCGGCGTCATCAAAAACACAACCGCCGCGGCCAAACCCGCCGCGCGCCCCATCACAGGCCCAAACGACGGCGCCCCGTCCCCCGGGTCCACCGTCCGCGCCTTCACAAAGCTCGCGCACAAAATGTACAGCCCCACGACGGCCACCACACCGCTCACAACCGCAATCGCATTCCCGTTCCCAAACAGCCCCGCAAAAAAGGCCATCAACGGATACGGCGTCGACTTCACAATATCCAGCCCATTCCAGACCGACATCAAATGCGCACTCTCGCCCGGATACGCAAACGACGCCTTCGTCAGCGAATAAATAATCGCCGCGACAACGCCCAGCGCCCCCGCAATCAACGCGTCCAATTTCCAGCCTGCCTTCTTCATTGCTTTTTCCATAACTTTTTCCTTTGTGAGTTAGATTGGTGTGGTAGCCTCCGCGGCACTTTTACTTGACCTGCTCCAAGGCCTGTGCCAAATCCGCAATCAAATCGTCTGGGTCCTCGAGCCCAATCGACAAGCGAATCAAATCTGGCGGAATGCCCGCTTCCCTCAATTGCTCGTCCGTCAATTGGCGATGCGTATGCGACGCCGGGTGCAACACGCAACTCCACGCGTCCGCCACATGCGTGACAATCCCAATCAACTTCAAATGGTCCATAAACGCAATCGACGCCTCGCGCCCGCCCTTGATGCCAAACGTCATCACGCCACACGGCGCCGGGCCATCAAACTGCTTCTTGATCAGCGGATAATACTTCGAATCCTCCAAGCCCGCAAAGTTCACCCACGCAACCTTGTCCTGCGTCCGCAGCCACTTCGCCACCTTGAGCGCACTTTCCGCATGCCGCCGAATCCGCAAGTGCAAACTCTCCAAACCAATGTTCACCAAGAACGCATTGAACGGCGATGGAATCGAACCAAAGTCCCTCATCAAATGCGCCGTGCACTTCGTGATGTACGCCATCTTGCCAAACGCCTTCGTGTAGCTGAGCCCATGATACGACGCATCTGGCTCCACGAGCCCCGGGAACTTATCCGCGTGCGCCTCCCAATCAAAATTGCCGCTATCCACAATGCACCCGCCCACCTGCGTCGAGTGACCATCCATGTACTTCGTCGTCGCATGCGTCACAATGTCGCATCCAAATTTGAACGGACGGCACAGAATCGGCGTCGGGAACGTGTTGTCCATAATCAGCGGCACGCCATGCGCATGCGCAATCTTCGCAAACTTCTCAATGTCCAAAACACACCCAGACGGATTGGCCACCGTCTCACCAAACACGCACTTCGTATTCGGCTTGAACGCGGCATTAATCGTCGCCTCATCTGCATCCGGATCCACAAACGTGAATTCAATTCCCAGCTTCTTCAGCGACACCGCAAACAAGTTGAACGTGCCACCATAAATCTGCGCCGACGAAACCACATGGTCCCCCGCATTGCAGAGGTTCAACACCGCAAACGTCGAAGCCGCCTGACCCGAGCTCGTCAAAATCGCCGCCACACCACCTTCGAGCGCGGCAATTTTTTTCGCCACCTGATCATTCGTCGGATTCGCCAATCGCGTGTAAAAATACCCCGCCGCCTTCAAATCAAAAAGGTCAGCCATCTGCTGCGTCGTCTCATACCGAAACGTCGTCGATGCATAAATTGGCACTTGACGCGGCTCACCGCGCTTAGGGGACCAACCGCCCTGTACACATAATGTATCAATATTCATTGTCTCTCTACCTTTCTAGGCTTCAATAACTTGTATATTATACCATATTTGCGCCCAAACTTCAAGCCCCCCCGCGTACCCCAATCCCAATTTCCGCGTAACTCCGCAAAGTCACGCGCGTAACTCCGCAAAGTTACGCGGAAATTCCCCCTCCCCCTCCGCGGCACAATTCCGCGTATTCGGGATGCCGCGCAAAATACTCCTCGTGAAACTTCAAGTCCCGCGCCCGATGCTCCTCCGGGAACGTCT
>CAVGIZ010000083.1:0-10448 GCA_963629255.1 Anaerovoracaceae bacterium | reverse complement strand
AAAAAGGCCTACCCTTTTTGGCAAAAAGACTACCCCTTTTACCTAATGTTAGCCCTGGAAACACCTGACGTTAGCCCCTAATCACCCTGACTTCAGCCCATCCCCCACCAAAACTGCCGCGCCAACCCTCGCGGCAGAACCCAAAAAGAAAGCGCGGCAAATCTGCCGCGCCCCTTGCTCAAAAGGCAACAAGCCTCAGCGAGACGTCTCGATAGCAAGATAACGAAGTTTACGAGTCGGGGCAAGCTCCTTGCGTTTCGACTCAGTAGTCATGCCTGGTTTTAGCTTTTTAATCTTCCAAGCGTCATCAACACGACCAACAACAGAGCCAAACTCGTTCAAAGCAAAAACACTCACCTTCGGGCGAAACGCATCCTTCTCGTCATTCTGATACTTGATAACACATCCGCCTTCAGCATCGACTTTAACGGAAGCCACCCCATCGCGTCCAACGGAAATCAATAGTCCATCACCTTCACAAGCCCCCTTCTCAACCGCAATCAGATTCGTGAACACCTTTCCAATCTCAGCCAACCAAGAATCCTTCGCCCGCGAATCGGCAGAAAATTGAACCACATCAGGATTGCTAAAATCGCGGCAATATTTCTTCCCTCCAAAGGACACAACAAACAGCGAAAGGTCTCTGGCAAGATTTGCCGACGAGAACTTACCGTCCATCACGCCCGTGTGCAAAACGCTGGCCGCCGATGCCTTCTCTGCATCAACATACGCTGACCGCGAAGCAAAGCGGAGCGAAACAGGATAATCCTTGTGGCAAAAACGAAGCTCAAAGAAATCCGCCTTATCAAGAACATCGGATGCAATCTCGAACTTCGAGTGGAGAATTCGGTTCGAATCCATTGTGCGCGACTTCACGTCCTCGGAAAGTTCCGTGACTTTTCGCTCGCCATCAAGCGCAGCAAATTTGACGCCCACACCGCCCGTCAACAGCCATTTCACTGGATAGGTAACCTCAAACGTCTGCCGAATGCCGCGCAGACCAACCGAACGACTGTGTTCAACGGAAACGGACAAAATATCATCCTTCATCAAATCCCACAACCTGCGCGTTGGCATACGCCCAAGATAAAACAACTTCTCAATGCTGGACGTTAGCATGTCCGAACAAACGCGATTCAAGCGGGACTCGTCAAACTTGAATGAGTCGCCTTTGATGTCTTCGAGGAAGCGCCGACAGAGCCAGAGATTTTCGCCAAGCACGGTATCAACAAGTCCGCCCGCATCGCGCGAAAGCAACTCCTCCATTTTCGCCTCAATGGATGCGATGGCGTGCTGGATAACTTTTTCGGCCATTGCAACGTCCTTCAAGTTCTCGTAGTAAAGCGAAGCCAAAATGTAGTCGCGCCGCCAATCGCCATAGCCAGCATTGTTCCTCCAAGAAAGATCAAGATACTTGCGCAGTTCCGCCTTGTTGGCATCCGTCTTCTCCATCATAACAGCGCGATTCATCGCAACAGCACCCAGCATAAAATCATCGCGGAAAAGATTCCGATTCACCTTGAAGAAAATGTCGCACGCCTCAAGCCCCACATCGCAATGCCCCGTTTCCATCGCAACAGACGACAAGTAATACCAATAGACAGGAAAAAGCTTGAACTTGTCCCGCATCGGTTCAATGCGCGAATAAACACGATCATGGTCATCATCCTTAAGAAAAGAAATCAGGAGATTAATGTCCGTATCCGCAACGCGAAGCGAGTCGTCAAAGTTATACTTGCGAATCATGTTCCACTGATCTTGAAGGAGCTTCTTGTTCTGCTCGTGAAGATTCGTCAACTTTTCCGTATCAAGATCAAAGACGTGCTTACTGGCCTCACGCTCAATATCCTCAACAAGACACGAATAGTCATTGTAAACACCAATCGAATCGCGAGAAATCGCAATCACAGACGACGCAATTTGATCTGAACAAAAAATGGACACGAGGTTGTCCTTGAGCGCATTGCCCTTCTCCAGATAAAACTGGCGCATCTTCTGACGACGAAGAAGATCAAAGTCCTCCTTCCAACGTTTAAGATCGCGTTCCTGCATCCGAAGCGCATGAAGCTGATCAAGCATCTCAACAATTCGATTCATCGTTTCCTGATCAGGAATGCGATTCAAGTTGAGCCGTCCAGGGGAAATCTTTTCATACTCCTCTTCCAGAACCAGCGCGTTGTTATAAGTCTTGATGGTGTTGACGACCCAATTGATATGATTAATCTGCGCAATGGTATCAAGCGCCGCCTCAGCATCTGGCGATGTTGCCCATGCCCATGAAGCACAAGTTACAACGCAAAAAAGAACTAGAACAAGTTTCTTCATAACCTTTTCTCCTAAAACGCCTCAACGCAACAAAAACTGCCGCGGACCCCTCCAACCATAACAGACCGCACGCTCCCGAAAAGAGAACGTTCCAAAAGCTAAATCAAAATCCGCCGCGCGCTTCATGACGCATATTATACCATATTTCCGCCCAACTCTCAACCCCTAACAAAAAATCTGCCGCGGCAAGAAAAGATGAAGCCGACTCGCTTCACACGAATCGGCTCCTCTCTCAACGCAAACTGCGCGGCACTTAGTTCTTATAAAGAACCTTGCCCGTGCCCTTGTGAACCTGGCCAATGATGTTGTAGGACTGGTGCATCGCGCGCAGAATGTTCGTCGCCTTATCAAGCTGCGACTTCGGCAGAATGATGACATACCCAATGCCCATGTTGAACACACGATACATCTCATCATGGTCCACCTTGCCCTGACGTTCAATGAACTTGAAAATCGTCGGCACTTCCCAGCTGGAACGATCAATCACCGCATCCACCGTCTCTGGCAACACGCGCGGAATGTTATCAACAAAACCGCCACCCGTAATGTGCGCCATGCCCGTCACGCGAACCTTGCGCTCCAAAATCTTCGACACCGGACGCAAGAAGCTACGGTGAACCGCCAAAAGCGCATCCGCAAACGTCTGATTCGTCCCAGGCAATTTATCCTGCGGCGAATACTGGCACAAATCAAAAATGACGCGCCGCGCCAGCGAATAACCATTCGTCTGCAACCCGCCAGACGGCAAACCAATAATCACGTCCCCGCGGCGAATCGACTTGCCCGTAATCAAATTCTTGCGCGATACGCATCCCACAATCGTGCCAACCAAATCATATTCGCCAACTGGATAAAGCCCCGGCATCTCCGCCGTCTCACCACCAAGCAAGGCCATGTTGTTTTCTTTGCACGCCTTGCAAAGTCCGCTCACAACCGCCTTGAACTGCCCCGCGTCAAACTTCGCCGTGCCCACATAATCCATGAAAAACAACGGCTTCGCGCCCTGCACCAAAATATCATTCACGCAGTGGTTCACAATGTCCTGCCCCACCGTGTCGTGCCGATTCGTCATCGCGGCAACTTTCAGCTTCGTCCCCACGCCATCGGTCGAAGCAACCAAAATCTGGTCCTTCCCTGGCGGCACCTTCAAAAGCCCACCAAATGAGCCAATCCCACCCAGCGACAACGACGTCTTCGTCCCCGCCACCATCGTCTTAATCGATGTCAGCGCCGTCATCTTATTATCAATATTCACGCCCGCCTTCGCATACGCGGACACCTTTTCGGACTTCTCAGACATTTCAAAACCTCTTCTTTTATTGCTGGGAATTCAACACACGAAGGGCGCGTGTCTTTTTTCACACGCGCCCCCCGCCTCGCTCAATTAGAGCTTGTTGTTCGAACCAAGAACCTTCACAATCTTGTGGATGTAAAGCTTCTTCATCTCTTCACGCGCCGGCGTCAAATACTGCCGCGGATCAAAGTGTTCCGGGTGTTCATTGAAGTGCTGGCGAATCGCCGCCGTCATCGCGAGGCGCGAGTCTGAGTCAATATTGATCTTGCACACCGCGCTCTTCGCCGCCTTGCGGAGCTGCTCTTCCGGAATGCCCACCGCGTCAGGAAGCTTGCCACCATTCGAATTGATGATGTCCACATATTCCTGCGGAACGCTCGACGAACCGTGCAGGACAATCGGGAAGCCCGGGAGCTTCTTCTCAACAGCCTTCAACACGTCAAACGCGAGCGGCGGCGGAATGAGCTTCCCCGTCTTCGGGTCGCGCGTGCACTGTTCCGGTTTGAACTTGTACGCACCATGGCTCGTGCCAATCGAAATCGCGAGCGAATCGCAACCCGTCTTCTGCGCAAATTCAATCACTTCTTCCGGCTTCGTGTAGTGGCTCTCAGCCGCCGAAACTTCATCCTCAACGCCCGCGAGAACGCCCAGTTCCGCTTCAACCGTCACGTCATACTTGTGCGCATACGCCACAACCTTCTTCGTCAGCTTGATGTTCTCCTTGAACGGAAGCGACGAACCATCAATCATCACCGACGAAAAGCCCGAGTCAATGCAGCTCTTGCACGTCTCAAAGCTGTCGCCATGGTCGAGGTGAAGGACAATCTGCGGCTTCTTGCAGCCGAGTTCCTTGGCGTATTCAACCGCGCCCTGCGCCATGTAGCGAAGAATCGTCGGGTTCGCATACTTGCGCGCACCCTTCGACACCTGCATAATCACCGGCGACTTCGTTTCCACCGCCGCCTGAACGATCGCCTGCATCTGCTCCATCGTGTTGAAGTTGAATGCGGGAATTGCATAACCACCCTTAACGGCCTTCGCGAACATCTTCTTGGTGTTCACAAGCCCGAGGTCTTTGTAGCTGGTCTTCTTCATTGTATGTTTAACTCCTTACTAAGGAAATGGTGGGCTATAGTGGATTCGAACCACTGACCTCTTCCATGTCAAGGAAGCGCTCTAACCAACTGAGCTAATAGCCCTTAAGATGGCGCATATTATACCATATTAGCCCCCTCCCTGTCAACGCCAAATTCAAGGAAACTGTCATATTTTATCGTTTACCCCACCTTCCATCCACTTTCATGGACTTCGCTCTCACACTTCTTCCCCTTTCTCACCCTCAAATACCCCCTTTCGCCATCCCCCACCAAACTTGAAACCACACAAACAATTGGAGCCCCACTCCTAAAAGCGAGGCCCCAAAAGCAACCGACCAGTTCGTTCTACACGCCCTCAGCCACGATTGAATGCGCGATGGGCAATATCCTTGCGATGGAATTCGCCTTCAAACGAAATGCACCCAACGCCCGCATACGCCACATCAACCGCCGTGCGCAAATCTTTGCCGCGCCCCGTCACACTCAAAACGCGCCCCCCATTCGTGACAACATCCTGGCCCACAAACGCCGTCCCACAATGAAACACAATCGCCCCCTTCTCCGCGGCACTTCCCAATCCAGAAATGACCTTCCCCTTTTCATAACTCCCAGGATACCCCCCCGACGCCATAATCACCGTCGCGGCACATTCCTCCGAAACGCCAATATCCGAATCCTTCAAGCAACCCTCCGCGGCATTTTTAAGCGCCTTGGCAAATTCACCCGTCAACCGCGGCAAAACGGCTTCCGTCTCAGGATCGCCAAATCGCGCATTGAATTCAACCACATTGATACGCGAACCACTTTTCGCGACTTTGCCACCTTCCGGCGTAATCATCAGCCCCGCATACAAAATGCCGCGGTACGTAATCCCACGCCGCGCAAGCTCACGCACAACTGGCAAAATAATCTTCTCCTTAATCTGCGGCAATATCTCATCCGTCACAACAGGTGCCGGCGAATACGCTCCCATCCCACCCGTGTTCGGCCCTTCATCGCCATCAAAAATACGCTTATGGTCTTGCGAACTCGGCAACAAAACCGCACGCTCACCATCCACCATCGCTAGAATCGAACATTCCTCGCCATCCAAAAACTCTTCAATCAAAACTTCCGCGCCCGCCGCGCCAAACTTGTTTCCAACAAGCATGTCATCAATCGCGCCTTCAGCCTGCTCCTTCGTCTCCGCCACAACAACACCCTTGCCCGCGGCCAATCCATCCGCCTTAATCACAACCGGCAAACCATACGCCGCCAGCGCCGCCTTCGCCTTCGCCGCATCCGTAAACACCTCCGCACGCCCCGTCGGAACTTTCGCCGCGTTCATCACATCCTTCGCAAAACGCTTCGACCCTTCCATCCGCGCCCCCGCCGCACACGGCCCAAACGCGCAAATCCCAACCTTCTCCAATTCATCCACAAGCCCCGCCACAAGCGGCGCCTCAGGCCCCACCACAACAAGCTCCGGCTTCTCCGCCTCACACCACGCCACAAGCCCCGCAATGTCACTCACCTTAATATCCACATTCGTCGCCACATCCACCGTCCCCGCATTCCCAGGCGCACAATAAATCTCATGCCCTGCCTTGTCCTGCGCAAGCCGCCAACAAATCGCATGCTCACGCCCACCCGAACCAACAACAAGTATCTTCATTTTCTATTTCTCCTAATTTTATCCGTTGACTTCACTCTTCTTGACTTCTATTTCCTCAAGCCTAAAAGATTCCTCAAATTCCGCCGAAATCTTTCCATCCGCGTCCAAAATCCCAAGCCCCTTCGCCACGTTCTCAATCCCCAAACAAATAACATCCTTCGCCGTAACACCCTTCGCCTTGGCGGATAAAATAGCCAGCGTCTTCAGCCGCGGCTCAACATAAATCCCCATTCGAACCTTCCCGCGCTTATGCTTTCCACAACGCGACTCACCTTTAACTTTGCGTGCCTTTGCCATCGCCATTCTCCTTACTTCTTCGGTTTCGGAACTTTCAACTTTTGCCCAATCCGCAAGTTGTTATTCTTCAGCCCATTCATTTCCTTAATCTTCGCAACACTCGTCTCATACGCCTCCGCAATCATCGAAAGCGTATCACCCGCGGCCACCGTGTACTCAATGTGCGGCCCCACAACCGCCGGCGCACCACTCGCCTTGCGCGGCGCATTTCCGCCCCCTTGCGCCGCCGTAATCTTCGAAATCCGCCCAGACAAATCCTTCACAATCTCCCCGCGCTGACTCGCAACCTCCCGCTTCAATTGCTCCAACGATGCTCTCAACGCGGCAATCTCCGCCTTCAACGACTCCACTTCATTGCGCGACTTCTCAACTTTCACAAGCCGCGTCGCAAGCTCATCCTGATTCGATTGCAGCACATCCACCTGATTGGCCACGCGCTGCATCTCGTTATAAGCCTGCTGCTGTATAAAATTCCCATTGCGCTCCTGGGCGCACAAACTGGCGGCCACCAGCAACCCACCAATCAAAACAACATTTTTATGTATCATTTGAATCATTGCCTTTCTAGACTTTTTGAACATCCTATATTATAACATATTTGAGCGGAAAAAGGTAGAGAGAATTTTTACAATTCCCGAAACCAAACTCACCACCACCAAAACGGCCGCAGTCCCAAAGAACAAAACCACCCATTCCACACACGAAAGTGCCGCGACCCCAAACAGCCGCCCACCAAAACTCACCAGCACCACCTGCCCCACCAAAATCACAAGCCCAATCAAACTAAACACACCACACCCCTTCCACGTCCGCGGCCCACCGCCCAACGTCCGCACACGAATCAAATTCCAAAATTGCAAAAACACAAACAACGTAAAAAACACGCTCGCCTCATGTAGCGTCCACACATGATCGCCCCGCAAATAAATCAACGCCCCCATCAACAACGCCGTAAATAAAATCCCAACACCCACCAAATCCCTCAACATCCGCGGCGAAATAATAAACGCACTACGCTTGCGCGGCGCCTCCTCCATCACCTTCGGATTCGGCGGTAACGACGCCATCGCCATCGCCGCAAACGTGTCCATTATCAAATTCACCCACAACATCTGCGTCACCGTCAAAGGCGACGACGTCCCAAAAAAAGCACCTATCAATACCGTCAAACACGCAACCACATTCACCGTCATCTGAAACAAAATAAACCTCTGTATGTTCCGATAAAGCGACCGCCCCCACATAATCGCTCGCACAATCGACGCAAACGAATTATCTAAAATCGTCACATCGCTCGCCTCCTTCGCCACACTCGTCCCATCCCCCATCGAAAGCCCTACATGCGCCGCCTTCAACGCCGGCGCATCATTCGTCCCATCTCCCGTCACCGCCACAACCGCGCCCGCACGCCGCAACGCCTCCACAAGCCGCTTCTTGTCCATCGGCCGCGACCGCGCAATCACCTTCAACTTCCCAACCCTCTTGTCCAATTCCTCCTCACTCAACGCCGCAAATTCCGGCCCCGTAATCATCGCCTCATCCGTATCACCATCCACCCACAATCCAATCTGCCGCGCAATCTCCTTCGCCGTGTTCGGCGTGTCACCCGTCACAACCTTCACGCTAATCCCCGCCTTCAAACACGACCTAATCGCCGCCGGCACATCCCCCCGCACCGGGTCCGCAATCGCCACAAATCCCAAAAACGTCAAATCCCTCGCCGTCACTCCCGCCTCCCCCAGCGGAATCTCCTCCCCCTCTCCCAACACGCGATACGCAAACCCAAGCGTCCTCAACGCCCGCGCTTGATACCCCGCCAACCGCGGCAAAAGCCCCTCTCGCTCCTCCCCAGCTCCCTTGCAAAGCCCCATCACAATCTCAGGCGCACCCTTCACATACAAAATCCTCTTCCCCTCAAACGCCGCCGATTCCACCACACTCGCCATGTACTTCCGCTCCGTCGAAAATGGCACCTCCGCAATCCGCTCACACTTCTCTCTCAACGTCGTGTAATCACACCCTTGCCCATCCAACCACAACAATAACGCTCCCTCCGTCGGATTCCCCAAAACTTCCGCCGCGCCAGCCTTCTGAAAATTCAACGACGCCGTCGAATTCACCGCTATCCCCTCCGCAATCAATCGACTCGCCTCATCCGTACTCAACTTCTGCCCCTCACCAAGCGCTCCAAATTCCGTCGCCTGAACACGCATCTGATTCTGCGTCAACGTCCCCGTCTTGTCCGTGCAAATCACCGTCGTCGCCCCCATCGTCTCACACGCATGCAACTTCCTCACCAAAAACTTCGCCTGAAACATCCGATGCATCGAATACGCCAAACTCAACGTCACCGCCATCGGCAATCCCTCCGGCACCGATACCACCACCAACGTCACCGCCAACATCAACGATTGCAATAAATACGTCAACAAATGCGGCGCACTCGTCGCCGCCCACACATCCCCAGGATGCACCCCAAAGAAACTCACAAACCGCCCGACCAAAACAAGCCCCGCCAATATGTAACTCACTCGCGAAATCACATGCGCCAACGCCGCCAACTGCTCATCCAGCGGCGTCTTCACATGATCATCTATCCGCGCCGCCTCAAACACCTTCCCATTCTCCGTCGCGTCCCCAACCGCCATCACCTTCATCACCCCATGCCCCTCTAACACCTTCGTCCCCCTCAACACCCGATTCGACGGAAACGTCGCCTCCGCATCAAATTCCTCTTCCTTCGTCGTCTTGTGACATATCGCTTCCCCTGTCAAACTCGATTCATCTACACCCATCGACACCGCCTCCAACAAATCCCCATCCGCCGGCACCTCATTCCCTGTCGACAAAAAAACAATATCCCCAACAACCACATCCTTCCGCGCCACATGCTGCCGCACACCCCCACGCACAACCTCCACCAACTCATCATCACTCACCTGATTCAATAAATCAAACGCCTTCCCAGCCCGCGTCTCAAATATAAAACCACACAACGTCGCCAACATCACCGCGGCAAATATCCCCATCGGCTCAAAAAATGCACTCCCCCCCTCCCCCAAATAAAAACAATCATACAGCGCAATCAAAAGCGACAACCCCAACGCCACCAACAAAATAATAATCAATGGATCCCTAAACTTCCCAAAAAACTTTATCCACAACGACTCCTTCTTCGGTGGAGTCAACACATTAATCCCATGCGCAACCCGACTCGCCTGCACCTGCGAATCACTCAAACCAACATATTTAGCTACTTTGTCCATACGCCTCATATTATACCATATTTCCGCCCAACTCTCAACCCCCCACACAAAATTTCCCCAAACTTTTTTCCACACCATTTCTTATCCCCCGCGTAAGCTCTAACCAAACCCACCTAAATGCCTTCATCGTTGCTTCCACCCCCAAAGCCCCGCCCTGCCAACGCTCACGGCACTCCATCTAAACCAGCTTCCCTGGCTTGATATCATCATCCGCCACTAAGTTTGTCCTCGCCTTCGCAGGGGCGCGGGGGCCACCATCTAAACTTGCTAAACTGGCTTGCATTCTGCCATCCGCCACTAAGTTTGTCCAACCAACGCTCACGGCGCGGGGGCCGCAGGTCCCCGTTGTCATTGTTTCCCAACTGCGCGGCAATTTTCGCTCAATTGTCAAAGATCAAAATAACCCGCGGCACTTTCGCCGCGGGGATGGTTTATCGCCTAGCCATCAAACGAATCTATTAGAATACCGACTTGCCCACAACCGGGCCAAAGGCTGTGCATCCAGCCCCTGCAAG
>CAVGIZ010000082.1:0-10483 GCA_963629255.1 Anaerovoracaceae bacterium | reverse complement strand
ACTGATTTTCACTTTCGTACGTTTGATGGCTAGGCGATAAACCATCCCGCGGCAGAAGTGCCGCGGTTTTGATCTTTGAAAATTGAGGGAAACAAGGAGAACGGGGACCTGCGGCCCCCGCGCCCCCGCGAAGGTTGGAGAAGCTTAGGGGCGGAAGCAGTGATGGGGGCATTTAGGTGGAGAGAGGTTAGGTTGCTTTCGCGGGGGAAGGGGGCTCTGGGGGCTTGTGCGGTGGGGAAAGTGTTGCGTGGTTGATTATTTTTGGGTTAGGAGAAAGATGAAAATACCCCCTACACAGCGGGTCGAAAATATGGTATAATATGCGGCATCTATTGAAAGGTTAGCGTTATGCCTAGAACAGATATTGATTGGGCCAAGCTTGGCTTTGGTTTTTCGGATGTGAATTGTCACATTCGTTGCGTGTGGAAAGATGGTCAGTGGGGCGAATTTGAGTTCGTCAAAGACCCGATGATCACGATGCACATTGGCGCGTCTTGCTTGCATTATGGGCAGGAGTGCTTTGAAGGGATGAAGGCGTTTCGTCAGAAGTCTGGTAAGATTGTGATTTTCCGTCCGGACGAGAATGGCAAGCGCATGCATCGGACGGCGATACGTACGGTGATGCCGCCGTTGCCTGTTGAGAAGTTTATTGAAGCGGCGGAGAAGCTTGTGGCGGCGAATGAGGAATTTGTGCCGCCGTATGGGACGGGTGGTTCGATGTATTTGCGTCCGCTCTTGATTGGGACGGGTCCTCAGATTGGGGTGGCGCCGGCGAAGGAGTACACATTTATAATGATGTGCATGCCGGTTGGTGCGTACTACAAGGGCGGGTTGAAGCCTGTTCGGGCGGTGATATTGGACGATTGGGATCGTGCGGCGCCGCATGGTATGGGCGATGTGAAGGTTGGCGGAAATTATGCCGCGAGCTTGTTTGCGCATGAGAAGGCGAAGAAGGAAGGGTGGCCGGTTGAGCTTTATTTGGATGCGAAGAGTCATCAGTACGTGGAAGAATTTTCGACGTCGAACTTTTTGGGTATCAAGGCGGATGGGACGTATGTGACGCCGGATAGCCACTCGGTTTTGCCGTCTGTGACGAACATGAGTTTGAAGCAGTGCGCGGCGGATATGGGCTGGAAGGTTGAGTGCCGTCCGGTGCCGTATGAAGAGATTAAGGAGTTCACGGAAGTGGCGGCGTGTGGTACGGCTGTGGTGGTGACGCCGGTGTGGGAGATTACGCGTGGGGCTGAGGTCATTAAGATTTCTGATCCGAACACGGTGGGGCCGCACTTGCAGAAGTTGTACGACATGGTGCAGGGGATTCAATACGGCGTGATTGAAGACAAGCATGGTTGGTGCCATGAGGTGAAGGTTTGAGTCCATTGTGGTTTGAACGCAAGCTGGTTGACGATGGGGGCGTTGACCGGTTGGAGGCCGCGGGGTATCCGCGGCTTCTTGCGCGTTTATTGGTGGGGCGGGGGATTTCTGCCGCGGATGAGGCGGCGAGATATTTTTCGTCTGAGTTACGAGATTTAGCGTTGGCAGAGGAGTTACCTGGGATAGAGGAGGCCGCGGTGGAAATACTTGCGGCGTTGCGGGAGAAGAGGCAGATTGTGGTTTGGGGGGATTACGATTGTGATGGGGTTGCGGCGACGGCGATACTGGTGAAGGCGTTGCGGGCGTTGGATGGTGTGGCAGATATTCGGACGTTTATACCGCATCGGATTCGTGAGGGTTTTGGATTTTCGGAAGGGGCGTACAAGCGTTTTTGTGAGGAGTTTCCGAGGGTTGGATTGGTTGTGACGGTGGATACGGGGGTGAATGCGGTTTCGTACATTCGTGATTTGCAGGGGCGCGGTGTGCGGTGTGTGGTGACGGATCATCATTTGCCTGGGGCGGAGTTGCCGCCGTGTGTGGTGGTGAATCCGGAGGTTGCATCGAGCGCGGCGCTTTCGCATATATGTGGTGCGGCGGTGGCATTTTTCTTGGCGTCGTATTTGGTGAAGAAGGCGCAGGAAGAGGGTTTTTATAAGGGGCCGAAGGTATCTGGGCCGTTGTTGGTATTGGCGGGTTTGGCGACGATGGCGGATGTGGTGCCGCTTGTTGGGCAGAATCGGATTTTGTTGGTGCAATCGCTTCGGTTGTTTTCTCGGTGTGCGCCGATAGGATTGATAGAATTGTATGGGCGTGCGACGCGGCGTGCGGCGGAACATTTGACGGCGTATGATTATGGATTTAAGTTGGCGCCGCGGGTGAATGCGATGGGGCGGATGGATCGGGCGGATCCGGCGTTGGAACTTTTTTTGGTCGAGGAGCGTGAGAAGGCGCGGGCGTTGGCGTTGCAGGTGGATTTGAAGAATGTGGAGCGCAAGGCGACGGAGGCGAGGTTGACGGTTGAGGCGAAGAAGTTGGTGCGTGAGGGGGCGGCGGCGCAGGTGATTGATTTGCCAGAGGGGCATTTGGGGGTGGCGGGGATTGTTGCGGCGAGTGTGATGGCGAGTGTGACGCCGCGTGTGCCGGTTTGTGTTGTGGAGGGCAATGGGCATGGGTCGGCGCGGGCGCCGGAAGGGTATAATGTGTATGAGGCGCTGGCGAAGTGTGCGGAGTTTTTGGAGGCGTTTGGTGGGCATGAATTTGCCGCGGGGCTGACGATTAAGGGAGGGGAGGTTGACCATTTTCGGGAGCGTTTTTGTGAAGTGTGTGCGGCGCAATGTGCGGCGAATGAGGGGGAAGGGGTTGGTGGCGTTTTGTATGATGCGGAGGTGAGCGCGGCAGATTTGTCGTTGGAGCTTGCGGAGAAAGTTGAGCAGATGGAGCCGTTTGGGGCGGGGAATTTGGAGCCGATTTTTTTGATGCGGGGCGTACATTTCAAGAGTGTGCGTGTGGGTGGGCAGGATAAGAATCATGTATTTGCGAGTCTTGAGGAATGTGCGGATGGGCGTGCGATTCAGGCGGTTTGGTGGAGGAATAGCGCGCGTGTGGAGGAGCTTCGGAAGGGAGCGCGGGCGCATGATATTCTTTTCAAGTTGAAGATTTCGACGTTTGGGACGCGGCAGATTGAGTTAGATTTGTTGGAGGTTGATTAGTTTGAGCGCGGCAGATTTTGTACGGTTTGGTATGGTAATTTGGCGCAGAATATGGTATAATATGTGGCGATGAACAAAATAGGTTCGCTCATAGTAGCTTTGGTTGGGCTCTTCGGAGGGCTTGATGGGGTCGCTGCCGCGCTTGAAATTGACGCGGGGGCGGACTTGCGTATTCGTCATGAGCTGATGAAGCATGTGCCGGGTTTGCCGGGCGGGGGCTATCTTTCGACGGCGAAAGCGGGGAAGTTCAAGAATCAGATGAGGTTTCGTCCGAGGGTTTGGTTTGAGGTGAAGGCGTTTGAGAATTGGCGGTTGTATACGCGTTTGACGGATGAGTTCAGGTGGAATCCAGAGCCGTATTCGAACAAGACGACGTTTCCGGATGAGGTGATTATTGACAATTTGTATTTGGAAGGGAAGGATTTGCTGGATGGGGTTTTAGATTTGTCGATTGGGCGGCAGGACATATATAATTATTGTGGGCTCGATCATGTGTTTGTGGATGGGACGCCGGGCGATGGGTCGCGGACGGTGTATTCGGATATGGTGAAGGGGGCATTGAAGATTAATAAGGATACGCGGTTTGATTTCTTTATGCTGCATAACTGCGATGACAATATTTTGCGGTGGGGGACGAAGCGTGGGAAGCATCGGGCGCTCGCGGGTTTGTCGGGGTCGACGGATGATCCGGAGATGGATGATTGGGGCTGGGGCTGGATTTTGTCGGCGAAGGCGGCGGACTGGTTGCCGTTTCAGATTTTCTCGGTGAACAAGATTACGGAGTCGTTTTATTTGAATGGGAAGAAGCATCCGTGGACGTATCGGGAGATGTATGGTGTGAAGGTGATGCCGCAATTGACGGAGGAATGGAGTTTGCAATTTGAAGCGATGGGGCAGATGGGCGAGAATGATGACGAGGATTTTTTGAGTGGGTGGTCGACGTATGCGGGGGTGAATTGGAAGCAAGCGGGGACGGGCGCGAAGATGTTTGGGTCGCTTGGGTTTCATACGATGAGTGGTGATAAGGACGCGGCGAATCAGGATGGTGGGCATCATGGGTGGGACCCGATGTGGTCGCGCGGAGTAAATGATTCGGAGATTTTTTTGTATGGGACGCACTACGGGATGGCGTGGTGGAGCAACATGATGTTTTTGAAGTTGACGGGCGGTATTGATTTGGGGAAGCGGCATAAGTTGACGGTGTCGACGGGGCCGATGTTTGCGACGGTGAATGATGATTTGGGCGGGGGCGATGGGAACTTCAAGGGGATGTTGAGTGTGGCGCGGTATGATTTTCCGATTTGGACGGCGGACGCGGCGAAGGGCGAGCGGTTTGAAGTGTTTGGGCATTTGTATGCGGAGTTGTTCAATCCAGGGGATTATTTTGAGACGGATAAGCCGGCGTGGTTTGTGCGGTGGCAAGTTGATTTCAAGTTTTGAGAGAAGGTTAGCAGATGATTGCGGAGATTCTTGAGTTTGCAATGTTGTTTTTGTTCGGCTTTTCGTGGCCGTTTGCGATTGCGCGGACGTATCGCGCGAAGCGTGTGGATGGGAAGAGTCCGATTTTTGAGATGATTGTGATTACGGGGTATTTGTTTGGGATTGCATCGCATTTGGTGAGCGGGCGAGGGCTATGGGTCATCGCCGTTTATTTGGTCGATATTGCGCTTGTGTCGACCGACTTGACACTTTACTTTCACTACAGTACTAAAACCAAAAAGGTAAATAAAAACGTATGAAGAAACTACTCTGCGTAGCCGCGGCAGTTGCGGCCACCACCTTCGGCGCATTTGCGGACGAAGCGAAAAATGAAACTGCCGCGAACGCGGCAAAACCAATTCCCGTCACTGTCCAAGTGGACGAAGAGGCGAAGGAATACAACTTGGCGGACTTTGAATCTGCGAAGGCGTATGTGGATGCGTACGCTGAGAATGTGCAGAATGATAAGGACTTCCAGGCGCATGAGGTCGCGGCACTTTCGACGGTGCGTGCGAAGAATGGATTCTTTGGAACGTGGTGGGCGGTGTTTCCTCCGCTTCTCGCGATTTTTCTCGCGCTCGTGACGAAGGAAGTTTATTCGTCGCTGTTCCTTGGGATTGTTTCGGGCGGTATTTTGTATTCGCAATTCTCGTTTGAAGGGACGGTCGTACACGTGGTGGAGGATGGCTTTATCAAATCTGTCGCGGACCCGTATAACATTGGTATTATTTTCTTCCTCGTGTTGCTGGGCGCGCTGGTGGCGATGATGAACCGGACAGGCGGAAGTGCCGCGTTTGGACGGTGGGCGTCGAGCCACATTAAGTCGCGCGTGGGTGCGCAGGTTGCGACGATCATCCTCGGCATTTTGATTTTCGTGGATGACTATTTCAACTGCTTGACGGTTGGTAGCGTGATGCGGCCGGTGACGGATGCGAAGAGGGTTTCGCGTGAGAAGCTGGCGTATTTGATTGATGCGACGGCGGCACCGATTTGCATTATCGCGCCGATTTCTTCGTGGGCCGCGGCGGTTGCGGGCTTTGCGAAGGGGGCGGGGGCGGAGTCGGGCTTCTCGCTGTTCATCGCGGCGATTCCGTTCAACTATTACGCGCTCTTGACGATCTTGACGATGTTCTTTGTTGCGATCTTCAAGATTGATTTTGGTCCGATGAAGAAGTTCGAAGCGGAGGCGCTGGAGCATGGCATTTCGCCTGAGGCGGAAGGTTTTGAAGAGGCGGCGCAGACGCTTCGCAAGAATGATAAGGGCAAGGTGTGCGACCTCGTGGTGCCGGTTTTGTTCTTGATTGTGACGTGCACGATTGGCATGATTTATTCGGGCGGATTCTTTGGCGGCGACAATGCGGGCGACTTCATCAAGGCGTTCTCGGATTCGGATGCGTCGGTCGGGCTTGCGTTGGGGTCGATTGTGGCATTGGTGTTTGCGGTTGTGTTCTTTATGTGCCGCCGCGTGATTTCGTTCCAGTCCTGTATGGAAGCGTTCCCGGAAGGGTTCAAGGCGATGGTGCCGGCGATTATGATTCTGTGCTGCGCGTGGACGTTGAAGGGGATGACGGATTCGCTCGGCGCGAAGATCTTCATTTCCGATTTGATCAATGGTCCGGCCGCATCGTTGAAGGCGTTCTTGCCGGCAATCATCTTTGTGATTGCGTGCATTTTGGGCTTCTCGACGGGCACGAGCTGGGGCACGTTCGGCATTTTGATTCCGATTGTTCTCGCGGCGATTCCAGGTACGACGATGACGATTATTGCGGTTTCGGCGTGTATGGCTGGTGCGGTGTGCGGTGACCACTGCTCGCCGATTTCGGATACGACGATTATGTCCTCGGCGGGTGCGCAATGCAAGCACATCAATCACGTGAACACGCAGCTTCCGTATGCGATACTGGTCGCGGCCGTTTCGTTTGTGGCGTACATCATTGCGCCGCTCGTGAACAATGTGTGGATCTCGCTCGCGATTGCGTGTGCGTTGATGTTTGTGACGCTGTTTGTGATGAAGCTCATCCTCGGCGCACGCAAGTAATAAACGATGTTTCCGAATCTCATCGACATTGGTTTTTTGCACCTCAAGACGTATGGGGCGTGCATGGCCATTGGTTTCATCCTGTGCTGGACATTGATCGAGCGTCTTTCGGGGCGCAAAGATTTGTCCAGCCTCTTGATGAGCTTGATGATTTCGGGCATTGTGGGAAGTCGCATCGCGTATGTGATTGAACATTGGCAAGCTGAATTTGCCGCGCATCCCGCCGCCATCATTCGTATTGACCAAGGCGGTCTGATGTTTTACGGCGGGCTCATCCTGGCCATTCTCATTTTCATTGCGTGGTGCATCTTCAAAAAAGAAAACCCGCTCAAGCTGGCCGACCTCCTCGCGACGGTTGTTCCGCTTGGGCACGCGTGCGGTCGCATCGGTTGTTTCTTCTATGGCTGTTGCTATGGAAAGCTTTCGACGTCGCCGCTCGCCGTTGCTTTCCCGCGGCATTCTCCCGCCTGGTACGAACAATTCCAAGCGGGCCAAATTTCTGCCGCGGCCACGTCCGCGCTTCCCGTTTTGCCGACGCAACTTTTCGAAGCCGCGGCACTTCTTCTTCTCTTTGCGCTTTTGATGCTTTTGCGTAAGCGCCTCGCCGCGCGCCCGGGTTCCATTGTGGGTGCGTACTTGGTGGGTTACGCGATTTTGCGCTTTGCAATGGAATACCTGCGCGGCGATCCACGCGCCGCAGTCGGTCCCTTTTCCATTTCTCAAACCATTTCCATTTTCATGATTTTATTGGGCGGAGGCCTCCTTGCCTATGGGCAAAAACGTGCACATCTTCATCGGTGAGGACGACTTCCTTCTCGCGGAAAAAGCCAAGGCCATCATTGGCGATGGCACGGGGCTCGAAGTCATCGATTCCCTCACGTCCACCAACATGGACAAGCAGCTCGCCGACATCCAACAGGCGGATAGCTCCTTCCGCACGCCGCCTTTCCTTGATCCGCGCAAAGTGACGTGGTGGAAAAACGTCAACTTCCTGCCTGGCGGCGGCGCGAAGAAAAGTGAGGGCGACGAACCCAAGGAAAAACTTTCCGAAGACGTCAAAGCCGCGCTTGAAAAATTTGCCGCGCGATTGGCCGCGGCGAATCTTCCCGATAATCAACACTTCATCCTTTCCGGCGCGAAACTCCTGGGGACGAGCATCATTGCCAAGACTCTCAAGAAGGGCGGCGTCGATTTTGTCGTCTTCCAACCAGAAACCCCTTGGAATGCCGCGGCCAACGCCGTTCAGCGTGCACAAGATTTTGCCGCGGAACTCGGCTTGAGCTTCGAAGGGAATGCCGCGCAAGAATTTGCCGCGCGCGTCGGCTCGGACCCACGTTCGCTCAAAAGTGAACTCGAAAAGATGCGCGACTACCTGGGCGCCGAACGCACGACGATTAGCGCCAAGGACATTGCGGAAATCACCTCGCAAGGCGTCGGCACGGAACCTGTCATTTGGGATGTTACGGACGCGATTGGCGCACGCAACTTGCCCGCGGCACTTTCGGCCATCAAGCGTTTTGAAGGCGATAAAGCCTTTGCCATTTTGATGACGACCGTCATTGAAAAGTTCTTCCGTCAGCTCGTTGAGATGAAAGCGGCTCAAGCGGACGGCGTCTTGAACGAAGTGCTGAAGAGCATGAATCCCTACGCCGCGCGCAAGAATGAAGGCTTCCTGCGGAATTGGACTCTGACGGAATTACGCGTCGCCCGCAATCGTTTCCTTGATTTGCGCGAGAAGACCGTTTCGTCGTCTGGCTCAAATGAGGAGCGTGTCGTGATTGAGCTTGCCCGTGCGCTTTCTATTCGTCGCGCTTGAGTCTTGCCCCCGCGGCTTCTTTCCGCGTATTAAAAACTATTCAATTGTCAAAGATCAATGCTGTAACCAGCTTACCGCGGCACTTCTGCCGCGGGATGGTTTAACGCCTCACCATCAAACGTTTCGCTTCGCGAACTTCGTGCACTTGCGCGGCACTTTCGGCGGCACACTCACCAGTAACGAACAAAGGCACTTCTCATCGTTGTAGTAGAGGCACCCCGCCTGACCACACACCGCCCAATCTGCCGCGCTGTAAACCCGCTTTGCCTCTGCGGCACGTTTCTCCGCCTTCGCTTCGTTCTCAATGAGTGCGCGTTCTTTCTCGTCCGCATTCCGCCACCACGTCATCAACAACGGACGCCACGTTTTATCGGTGATGGACTTGCCTTGATTCGTCGTCCAACCATTCGCCGTTTGCGTCGCATGCCACCATCTCACGTACCAATCCGGTATCTCGCTCATATACTTTTTCGTCACACCCAAAACAAAATCAAGACTCAAAAACTGATTGATTGATGACTTCGAAGAAGTCCCGTGAGCACCTTCGGCAATATCAATCTGATTAGTATTAAGTATAGAATTGGGATATAGATCGCGCACGCGCGTGTACGCGTAGCGATACGCTCCCGCGCGGTCGGTCTCCAACTCGCGCATCAAAAGTGCAATTGACTGCTCAATAATCCGACACTGATTCCGAATCGTCCCGTTCATTTTGCACCGCCTTTCATCGATGGGTACATTCAAAAACAACGTTCGTCAACGACTCAAGCGCATCATCAAATGCGCTTGAGTCGCGGAGATTCATGCGCCCAACCAAAACGTCATTTTTGTACGACCGAATAAACGCATTCAATGCGAGCCATTGATCCCACATCGTTTGCGCTTGACGTTTGGTGCGCCATGCAATGTCCTTCTTCCAAAGTTTGAACGCTTTGAATTCACTGTATTCTGCCTGCGAGATTTCCATTTCCAATTTCCTTTACTTTTAGTTTTTTATTAAAAGGTTTCCCAAGGGCAAGGTAGATTCTTGCCCTCAGGAAGCACTTTATGCTTCAAATTAGTGCTACGCCCTCTTGGTGAAGGCGTCCAGCGCGATGCGCGCACGCGTCATCGCATGCGTCAGCCGACGGCGACAGGTCGTCTCGGTCAGACCGAGGAGGCGGGCCACCTCACACTTATTGTCGAGCCGCGCGAACAAGCGCAAGAGGTGCAAGTCTTGCGGACTGAGCTCGGGCTTGAGGACCATCTCAACAAGGAACGCGGCCTTTTCTTTCAGGGCCGTGTTGGCGCTCGTCTGTGCCTCGAAGAGGACCGTCAGCACGTACTCCATGTCGCGCTCGTGGAACTTACGATCCGTGCGGCGCAATTCAAGAAGCGTGTGGAAGATTGTGCCCACAAGGTTCGATTCGCACTCACCTTTCAACGCTTTCGTGTGGAGGCGCAAGAAGATTTCTTGATAGGCGTCCATTGCCTCAAGAGTGCAACTCTTGAAACGGCCGCGCGCGTTATCATAGATAATCACGTCGGCTAAACGCTTGAGAACAGTCCCTGGAATGGGGCCCTTGTACTGTTTCTCGACTCGAATGAGCCGACCATCCTGCGTGAGCGACAAAAAGATCGCCCGCGTCTTTGCTAGAGTAAGATTCATTGCTGAATTCTCCTTTTACTTGTTATCGTTCCTGGCGGGAGGCGACATGCCTCCCGCTGAACAAATCTTCATATATTTACATGATTTTCAGACATCGCAATCCGCCACATTTCTTTAGTCATCGTTCATATGTAAATGAAAAGGCATATATTATAACAAATTTTGATGCGGGCGTCTAGGTTCCAAAACATTAAAAACGACTTTCCGAGCTTTTCCCCTCGTCTATTTTGCCGCGGATAAAAAAGGGGGTTTTTTGACCCCAAAAAAGGGGGTTTTCGGCCCCCCGAAAAGGGGGTTTTTGGGGGGTCGAAAAGGGGGTTTTTTTGGGGATGAAATCTGCCGCGGAATTCCTCCACATTTCGCAAAATGTGGAGGAGGAAGTGCCTTGTTTTATTGGCGAGGATGAAGGTTTTAGTGTT
>CAVGIZ010000081.1:0-10548 GCA_963629255.1 Anaerovoracaceae bacterium | reverse complement strand
CCCCATAATCACCCTGACTTCTCCCCATCCCCCTCCAAAACTGCCGCGCTTCCCCCCCCCCCTTTAAAAGCATCGATGGCCAAGCTGAGCTTGGCCATCTAACCACCCGCGGCACATTGTCCTGTGCCCAAAGCGCAAGCTTTGGGTCATCACTCAATATTCACCGCCACCGAACCTTTCTTCTTCACCGTGGCCGTGCCATAACCCTTCCCATCAACCAAAATCCCCGAAACCGAAACCGTCACAGCCTTCATCTTACTCCCTCCCTTGCCCGTATAAACCTTGAACGATCCCGAAAACGTCCCATACTTGGCCTTATAAGTCAACTTCAACCCCGCCGGATTATCCCCCGCCTTCGATTCATCCACAACCCCCTTCTTCATCGAAATCTTCCCCGCCTTCGGCAAAACCCACTTCGTCCCATTCACCGTCACCGCGACATCCTCCGGAAAATACTCCTCATACGCCTTCTCCGCAGCAAAAAGTGCCGCGAGCGCCCCCTCATCAACCGAAAATGCCGCGCTCTTTCCCAGCCCTTCCAACATCCCCGCCTCAACATCCTCTCCCAGCCCCACAACCTCAACATCCTCCAAATCATCCCGCGCAATCCACACAATAAACGCCAAGCTCACGCCCTTCTTCGCATACACAACCGGCACCGCATACCAATCCTCACCCAAAATCAATTGCGCCGACGTACTCACCTTCGTCCCATCCGCCAGCGTCCCCGCCACCTTCGTCTTACCCTTCGTGCCCACCGTCAACGAAAGCCCATTCCACCCCGCGGCACTTTCCCACGCCAACGTCACCGCCCCCTTCGCCTTGAACGCATTCAAAATCACCGCCGCCGCAGCCTTCTCCGCCTTATCCTTCGACGCAAATACATCCCGCGCCCCATCAATCGTGTACCCATCAAAAGTGCCGCTGAGCCCATTCGCCCCCAATTCAATCTCCACCTTCCGACCATCCTTCGCCGTCCCCTCAAACGTCCCCGCTTCCACATCCTCCATCGTCCCCTTGATCGACAACTTCTTCTCACCCAACATCTGCACCGCAATCGTCAGCTTGGACGTCGCCACCCCCGTCTTCTTATTGACCTTCTGCTTCGCCGCCTTCACCTGAATCGTACCCTTCAACGCCCCCTCATCATCCACAATGTACCCATTATAAACTTGTGCCGCGCTCAAATCCACCGCTTCATCTTCACCCGGCGCCAGCTCATGATCCGATGTCGGCGCAGGTTCCGGCTTAGGTTCCGGCTCCGTACCATCCGTCACCGTCAACACGCCCTCAACCTTCGTAATCTCATAGTTCCCCGCAAGCGTCCCCTCATCCAACGTATACGTAAAGCTATTCCCCGACGAACCAACCGCCACTTGCGCCCCCGTCACCTCATAACTCGCCCCTTCGCCCGCGGCAAATCCATCCCCCGAAACCGTCACCACCCCATTCGTCAACGCCTCACCATCCACAACCTTGCTCGCGCTCCCACTCATCAACGTCACCTTCCGCGGCACAATCGTCACGCTCGCCGAATTGGTCACACCCTTGAAATTCGCCGCCAAAATCCGATAATAAACCTTCAAACTCCCCACATTCGTCACACAAACATCCACACCCCACGGACCCTCCGCCGCGCTCGCATATTCCACCGTCGCCCCCGATGCCGGCGTCTTCACCCACACTGGAAGCCCATGCCCCTGCCCATCATACGTCACCGTCACATTCGTCGCCACATAAACAAGATCCCCCAACCCAGGCTCTTCACTATCGAGCGAATACTTGCACCACTTCCTCAACTTCAAACTACCAAATTCCATCGTACACGTATTCGCACTCGCACCCACCAAAATCTTCCCAGCCTTCTCACGCGAAAGTATATACCGCCCACTACTCCCCTTCGCAAGCGCCCGATTCATAATCAATGTATAAAACCTCAAAGAATCCGCCGCGCTATATTCACTAGCCGGATACCCCTCCGGCATCGTCCCCGTATACGACCATTGCGCCGTCGTCGAATCCGTCTTCGTCACAATCCCCGTCACCGAAACAACAAGCCCCTGATTGATCGCCGCAAACACATCCTTGTAACTCTGCGCCGAAAATGCCGCGACCAACTCATTCGTCGGAACCTTGTTCGCATCCATCAGCATTGCACACCAAGTCTCTGGCTCCGTCTGCCCAGCCGAAAGCTCCACCTTATCCCCCGTCCACGTCAACGTCGTCGAATCCAAACCTGGCTCCGGATCCACCGACCCATCACCCGACGTCGTATACCCCGACCACTTCGCACTCGCCAAACTCCCAAACGGCACCTGGCACTGCGTACCAATCTGCGCAATCCACGTCGCCTGCTCCTCCGTCAAAATGTAATGCCCCGTCTGCTTCGCCTCAAGCTTCCGATCCAAGATCAACGTATAGAACGAAAGCGAATTCGTCTCATGATACTTCTCCCACGTATACTCCGCCGGCATCTTCCCCGAATAGTTATCCCAATACCACCGCCCAAACTTCCCACTCGTCGCACTCGAAACATTCTGCACCCGCCCCGTCGTCGAAACCACCATCCCCTTCAAAAGTGCCGCGCTGATTACCGTATAATCATTGCTCGCCAAGGCCGACGCCATCTCACTCCGCGGCACTTTTGCCGCATCCAAAAGCGTAATCTCCCAATTCCCCGGCACCGTCGAAATCCCCGTCCGCGGCACACTAATCCCAGTCCAGAAAAGATTCACCGTCCCATCGTCACTCACCGGCTCCGGATACGCCGTCCACGTCGCATTCGTCATACTCCCCAAATTCATATCACACTGATTACCAAAGATAAACGACTTATCCGTCTTCAAATCCGTCAAAATATAATACCCCGTCTGATTCGCCGCAGGTGTCTTATCCAAAACCAACGTATAAAAAGTAACCGAATTCGTCCCCTCATACTCATCCGGCATGGGTGCCTGCTGCACATCCCACCAACCATTCCCCGACGTCTCATACACACAACCCGTCGTCGAATAAACCTTCCCAAGTTCCAACGCTTGCGAAAGCTTCTCAACATCGTTCGACGCGAGCGCGGCAGAAACCACCTCGCGCGAAACCTTACCATTATCTAGAAGCGTAATCTGCCATTCAGTCGGCGAAGTCTCAACCCCAGAAGCTGGAACCGAAAATCCTGCCCAATGAAGCGTCATCGCGTCCGCGGCAAATACCGCGAACGCGAATGATACACAAGCTAATAAACGCTTCAGTATCGTCATCCGATTACGCCTTGCGCGCACGGCGACGAAGGGCAAGACCCGCCATACCAAGCATCAACAGCATCGCCGACGTCGGCTCAGGAATCGGAGCCGTGCCCGTCTGATAAACCGTCCAGTTCGCCGTCTGGGTCGACAAATCGCCAAAGACCAAGTTGCCCGAACCCAAAGCAGTTGTCGCAACAGCCGCTTCTGCCGTCACAACGTAGTTACCCTTCGAGTTATCAGCAAGCGCCGTATCAGTGAAGAGCACATAAAAATAAAAACTGTGCGTCGTATCAATATCCGAGCTACCCTGGAAGCTCTTAGTCGTTCCAAATGTCGTCATCGTGGTCGTGCCAACACTACCAGCCGTAATCGCCGATGAAATCTTCGAATAATCAGACGACGCAAATGCTTCGGTCAAAGCTGAAATCGAAGTCTTGCTCGAATCCATCAACGTGACCGTCCAGCCTGTCGTATCCGTCGCGACACCTTCCGAAGTCGCAACACCATAACCCGACCAAGCCACGGACGCCGCCTGAACAAACGAGGCCGACAAAGCCAAAGCCGCAACAATCAAAAGTTTCTTCATTTTCTTTTCCCTTTCCTAATTATTCAATCGTAAGCGTGGTCGCGCCCACCGTATACAGCAAATACGTTGTACCCGGCTGAACCGTTTTCGTATCATCCGCAAGACGCTCAAGCTTCGTATTATACCAGCCACCCTTGCCTTCACCAGCAATCGCATCGGACACCCAGTAGTAAATCTCGCCCGCTTGACCCTGCGCACCAATCGACTGCAAGCTCGCGTTGTACATACCGCCAACATCCGCCAACTTGAACTTCTGAATGCTCACACCCGTATTGAACGGATTGCCGATAATGCTGTAGCCCGCCGGCAACGAATAGGAAACCGAACCCGAAGGAACAAGACCCGCAATACGAACCTTCGCAGTCTCCGCAGACGCAAAGGTAACAAAGCCTTCACCCTTCTTGAACGTCAAATCCGTGACAACCGTCGAACCATTATACCAACCAGCGACATTGCTATTGTCATCGTTCGCAGCCTGCCACGTATAAGTATCACCAAACGCGCCATCCGCACCAAATGTCTTGAGCGTGACCGTGCCTTCACCCGTCACCGTGACAGCCGTAATCGGAAGCGCTTCGCCATCCGTATTCACAAAGGTCGGCGTCACAAGCTTGTAGCCATCCGCCGTAGCCGTATTCCGATAGCCGACAGTCTTCGTAGATGTCACTACAGTCCCAGCTGTAGCACCAACAGCACTACCACAGAGTGCCGCGACCGCCAACCCTAACATAAGGTTCTTCATTTTTACTGTTCTCCTAAATAATAAGTTTTTTACTTTTCACAGAACCCAACCTCCTGGAGGAGGAGACCAAGCCCTGGGTCATGAAGGTCGCCTCGCGAGACATCCCCGCAAACACGCCTTCTCCACCGTTGACGCGTATATGATACCATATTTTCGACCAACTTGTCAAGGGGGAATTTAAAAAATTTTTTACAGCACCCGATTATCAATCAAGCGCGTCTTTCCCGAAAATGCCGCGATCAGCACCGTCACACCACGCGTCACTTTCTTCACCGGCTCCAAAGTTTTCGCATCCACGAACTCAACGTAATCGACGCGAAGCCCCGCATTTACTAGGGTTCGCGCAATCCTCTTCTGTTCCGTCGCAACTCGCGCACCATTCGCTTTCACCGTCTTCAAGCTCTGCGAAATCGCCAGCGCGGCACTTCTTTCCGCCTCGCTCAAGTACGTATTTCGACTCGATTTCGCCAGCCCACTTTTTTCTCTCACAATCGGCGACACCACAATCTCGACGTCAAAATTGAGGTCGCGCGCCATTCGACGGATCACTTGCGCCTGCTGATAATCCTTCTGTCCGAACACCGCAAAGTCGGGATGCGCCAGGTTGAAAAGCTTCGCCACGACCGTGCAAACGCCGCGAAAATGCCCTGGCCGCCGCGCCCCGCACAAGCCCTTCGACAAATCTTCCTCCGTCACATACACCGAATGCCGCTCCAAATACATATTCGCCGGCGTCGGGAAGAACACCGCCGTCGCCCCAGCCGCCTTGCACGTCGCCAAATCCGCCTTCTCATCCCGCGGATACTTCTCATAATCCTCATTCGGCCCAAACTGCACCGGGTTCACAAACACGCTCACCACAATCTCATCCGCCTTCCGCTTCTTCGCGGCACTTATCAAACTGACGTGCCCCTCGTGCAAGTACCCCATCGTCGGCACCAGCGCAATCTTGGCCCCAGCCGCCTTACGCTGCCGGCACCACTTCTGCAACTTCTGTGGATCTCGAAATATCTTCATTTCTTGTTTCTCCTTAATTAAAGGTATTTATCTATTAAAGGAATAAAGCCCCTCACGCCACAAGCGTCTTCATCAGGGCAATTTCTTCCTTATAGCCCTGCAAATCACACGGCGTCTCCAAATAAAACGGCAAATCCTTCAGCTTCGGATGATTCACAATCCGCCGAAACGCCTCCAGCCCAATATGCCCCTTCCCAATCTTCTCATGCCGATCCTTATGCGCCCCCAAATTGTTCATCGAATCATTCGTATGAATCGCCTTCAGCTTCCCCAGCCCAATCACATCATCAAACGTCTCCAGCACCCCATCCAAATCCCCCACAATATCATACCCCCCATCCCACACATGGCACGTATCCAAACACACCCCAAGCGGAAACTCCACCCTCTCCATAATCGCCTTCAACTCCTCAAACGTCCGCCCAATCTCGCTCCCCTTCCCCGCCATCGTCTCCAGCAAAATCGTCGTCGCAAATTCCTTCCCCGTCTCCGCGGCAAATTTCTCATGTATCCGATTCAGCATCCCCGCAATCAAGCTAATCCCCGCCTCCGCGCCTTGCCCCACATGACTGCCAGGATGAAAATTATACATCGCCCCAGGCGTAAATTCCAACCTCTTCAAATCATCCGCCATCACCCATTCCGCAAACTCCCGCGTCTTCTCCTCCGCACTCGCCGCATTCAACGTATACGGCGCATGCGCCAAAATCGGCCCAATCCCATTCGCCGCGGCATATTCCCTAAACGCGGCCACATCCGCCTTATCAATCGGCTTGGCCGCGCCCCCACGCGGATTGCGCGTGAAAAATTGGAACACATTCGCACCAATCGAAACAGCCGTCTGCGCCATCGCAAGATACCCACCGCTCGCCGACAAATGACATCCAATCTTCATCTCGCTTCTCCTTTCATGCTACACCAAATCTGCCGCGCTTTTGTTCTGTGCCGAAAGCGCAAGCTTTCGGTTCACCCTTCACTCCCTTAGCACTGATGGCCAAGCTGTGCTTGACCAAACCCAAACCACACAATCCAACGAGGCGCGGCAATTCTGCCGCGCCCACAAGTGCATTCTGTTCAAAAAACTTCAACACTTTTACTTCGTAAAATGGACCACAAAACCGCCGCCAGGCGCCAAGTGGAAAGCCATCTTCTCCCCAGCCTTCACGCCCTTCGTCTCATGCACATACTTCGTCGCGTTCACATCCGAATCTGCCGCGTCACGGAAAATCTCAGCCTTCCATTCGCCCGCACCCAAAAACGCCGTGTCCACAACAAAATCCTGCGCCGTCGCAACACCAATCCCAGCCGCATACCACGTCCCATCCTTCGCCTCACGCGCACACGCCGCAACCGTGTCCGGCGTCCCGCCAGCCAACGCCACCGTGTTCTTCCACACCACCGGCACCGCCGCCATAAACTTGAACGACTCCATATTCTTCTCGTAATTCGTCGGACTATCGCTCAACATTTGGAGCGGCGCCTCATACAAAGCCATCATCGCCATCTGCCGACAACGCGTCCCAACAGACCCCGGGAAATGCGCCTCCTTATCAATCTGATACTTCCCAACCGGATAGTTCAACATCGCCCCAGGCGTGTAATCCATCGGACCCGCCGTCATGCGCAAATAAAACGCCATCACATCATTCGCCATCATGTCATAGCTACCGTCATACCACTTCATGTTCTCCAAACCACGAATCCCCTCGTAGTTCACAATGTTCGGATACTGCCGGTGCATCCCGTTCGGACGATACGCCCCATGATAGTCAATCAACATCTTATGCTTCGCGCACGCCGCGGCAAATTTCTCCAAGAACCGCGCCACTTCCGCATCCCCGCGGTCCATAAAGTCCACCTTGAAACCCTTCACGCCCATCTTCGAAAAATACTCCGCGACCTTCTCTTCATCCCCATAAACCTGCGCCCAAGCCATCCACAAAATAATCCCAACCCCACGCTTGTTCGCATACTCCACCAAATGCGGCACATCCACATCCTTGCTGTACTTCCAAATGTTCAAATGCTCACTCCACCCCTCATCAAAAATCACATACTCAACCCCCATCTTCTGCGCAAAATCAATGAACCTCTCATACGTCTTCGTGTTGCAACCCTTGCCATTATCAAAGAAATTCCACCAATCCCACGCAACCTTCCCAGGCTTCACCCACGAAAAATCTGCCGCGCGATCCGCCGGCCGCGCCAACGCCATCACAATGTCCGCCTCGCACAACTTCGCCGCGCTGTCCGCCAAAATAAACGTCCGCCAAGGGAACGTCCGCGTCCCCTCCGTCTTCACCAAATAATCCTCGGTCGACGTCACGCGCACCCAACGCCCGCCCGTCTTCACCATCTCGCCACCCCATCCGCCAACGCGCTGCGTCGTCTTCGGATACCCCATAAACCACCCCTTCAACTCAACGTCCTTCTCACCCTTGTCCACATCCTCACGCGTCAATTCCCAAATCGGATAATCATACACATCCACTTCCGTCACCGCAACAGTCTTCCCGCCGCACGTGTACACCATCGGCAAGTAAATAAACGCACCACCGCATCCATCCTTGCCCCACTTCGCCTGGTCGCCATTCGTCTTCAAATCCTTCGCCACACTCTTGCGCGGCTGCGTCTCTTCACACCCAGGCCCATACCCATCATTCAACCACACGGGCGCCTCCGCACACGGAATCTTCACCTCCGCCTTCTCACAATCAATCGTCACCTTCCCCGCCTTCTTCAACTCAAACCGATACGCCACGCCATCATTACGCGCCGCAAGCCGCACGCCCCAGTCCCCAAAGTCCGCATACGCCACATTCCCCTTCAAACAAATCGACCCCTTCTTATAAACCGGCGTCTCCAGCGTCCCGTCCATCGTCCCACGATTGACGTACATCTTGTCGCCTTCCTTCAGCAACTTCGCCCCGTCAACCTTCAAACCAATCTCGCTCTTCCCCACAACCGTCACCCCATCACGCAACACTTCATACGTCAAATCATCCCCATCCAAAACAAGACGAATCTCATTCTTCCCATCCGGAGACACAACCTTCGCCTCGTTCTCGCTCACGCGACAACAACACCCCGCGACCATCGCCACGGCCATCAAGACTGGTATAAGAGTTTTCATGCCCTATATTATACCATATTCCGCGCCAACTTTCAACCCCCTTCCCCAAAAAATCTTCCAACGCGTTCGCTTACTTCACACTTGGGCAAACCTAGCAAAATTACGGCCAAATTCACCCCCTCTCCCCGCGGCACCTTAAAAAACCCCCTTTTCGACCCCCAAAAAACCCCCTTTTCGGGGGTACGAAAACCCCCTTTTTCACCCCCCGAAAACCCCCTTTTTTAAACCCAAAATCTGCCGCGGAATACGTTTGCCATTAGCAAAACGATAGCAAAGGTAATAACAAAACGATAGCAAAGGTAATGGCAAAGCCAATAGCAAAAAATGCCCTCTTACTCTTACTCTTACTCCCACTCTTACTCTTTTTAGTAAGTACGTATAGGGCAAAAAATGGCTTAGCCATCCGAGGTGGCTAATGGGGTGGCCAATGGCCAGGCCATCGAAAAAGTTATGGCCAACGCCGAATGGCCTACTGCTACTGCTACTACTACTACTAATACTACTACTACATCTTCATCTACGTCTTCTGCTTCTTTAAAGATACGTATGGGGGACACCCCCATGCCCCCCGCGCGCTTTTTCATTCAGTTTTTACACTTGATTTGATTCTCATTCACCCCCGCGGCAAATCTCTACACGTTCGACACGGTCAATCCCAAATCTGCCGCGCCCTTACGCCGCGCCACCATCGCACGCACCAATTCACTCCCCACCCGATTCAAGTCCTCTATCACACGCAACCGCTCATCCAACGTCAGATCCTTGCAAAAGGCCTCATCTTGCTCCTTCAATGTCGTCTTCTTCACAATCGTCCGATCCATCTTAGACCTCCTTCAATTTTTCCAACGCCTCGGCATCAGCCAAATCCTTTGCCCGTCCAGACGCCTTCTTGTTCAAAATCAAATCATCAATCGAAATCACTTTCAACTTCAAACCATCCACTTCCATCTCAACCGCCCTCTTCACCGCTTCCTCATACCGAACCCCATCCACCCCAGAAAGCAAATCAATCCGTTGCGGCGCCGTCCCAATCTGAAACACCATCCCAGGACGATGAAAATCTTCCTCCGCTAAATCCATCAACGGAGCCCCAAACTTCCTCAACGCACGCATCACCTTCCCCGCATTCTCTTCATTCGCCCACACCCAAAAATCAATATCAAACGTCATACGCGGCCAGCCATACAACCCAACCGCATACCCGCCCACAAGCATAAACTCCACGCCTTCTCCTTGAAGACATGTTATCATATCCCGATAATCTGGATTGAATATGCCCATAGCATCTCCTAAAACTGACCATATTATACCATATTTTAGCCCAAAAATCAACCCCCCACCCCAAAAAACCAAATGCCTGTATTTCGCGAAGCAAGCGGAGGCGTTAGCCGAAGCTTTTTGTTAGGCTCGGAGTAAACCAAACCCCAACCACCCTCTCAAAACCCCTTAAAACCACGAAACTTCACCAGCCACGCGAGAAGGCACCTAGAATCGATTTCTCACTTCAGACGATAAATCTATCGTCCAAACTCTAAAACGCGCTCCTAGACCTCTTCTCGCTTCAATTTGAGCCATTCCAGTCAATCCCCTACCAATCCGCGGCACTTTTCCCTCGCCACACCCAACCAAACCACTTTTCATGAAATGTGGTTTAGTTCATATTTTATACCTCGCACGTACGCACGCGCGTAGTACACGCGCGTAGTACTAGTACTAGTACAGTACAGTACAGTACAAGTACATTTATAAATTAATTTAAGTACTGGTACTGGTACTAGTACAGTACAGCGAGGAATGGATTTATTTTCCGCCTTGCAAGCGCGGCCAAAAT
>CAVGIZ010000080.1:0-10630 GCA_963629255.1 Anaerovoracaceae bacterium | reverse complement strand
CAGCGGAACGGACCCATTCAAAGGCGAGGCGAGTTCGGCAGGACTCGCACCCGAAGACGTACTCGTGTACGTCGAGCGGTGCAATGGACGCCGAAATCGCCCGAAAGGGAATGGGGAGTACCGTTGCCCCGAACCGAAGTGCACGTTACACAAGCCAAGCCCACTAGCGAGCCCAAGCCCAAAATCAGTCCCTAATCATTCTGCCGCGCGCGCGGCGCTCTCAGCACCTGGCCGCCAATTCCTCGTGCAAGAACTTCCGCACCGCGCCTGCACCCGTCAGCATCCGCACAAAGTACGCTTCAATCCGCTCCGCCAAAGGTGTCGTCGTCAGGTCAATCCCAAACACCCGCGCATTTGACAAAATGCCGCGAAGCTCGCCCTTGTACGATGCGGGGTCGTTCCAACGAATCCCCTTCAACGCCGCTTGCATCTCGTCCTTCAACGGGTCGGCCGAAACTTCCATCGCCTCGCCCTTATCATTCACCGCCAGCAAATACCGCATCCAACCCGCAAGCGCCATCGGCACCACCACAAGCTCGCTCATATCCATCCCGCGCGCGACATAACTCTTGATTGTCTCGCCAAACCGCACGCCCACCTTTTGCGAGGTGTCCGTCGCAATCCGCCGCGGATCATCTGGCATAAATGGATTCGGCAAGCGCTCATTCACGACCTCATCCAAGAACGCGCGCGGCGAAATTACCTTCGGGTCCACCACAACTGGCAAGCCCTCCACATACCCGAGCCGCTTCACGAGCTTGACGATGTCCGCGTCCTTCATCTCCTCGCAAATCAGCGTGTAGCCCAAGAGGCACCCATACATACTCATCGCCGTGTGGAGCGGATTCAAGCATGTCGTCACCTTCATCTTCTCGACCTTCTCAACCGTCTCGCGCGTCGTGAACAAAACGCCTGCCTCCTCCAAGCATGACCGCCCATTCGGAAACTTGTCTTCCACCACCAAATACTGCGACGCTTCCGCATTCACGAATCCCGCGATGTACGTCTTCTTCTCCGTGACGACCGTCTCCATTCCTTCAATGCCATCGGCGACCAACGTCTCGCGCACCTTCTCATGCGGCCGCGGCGTAATCTTATCAATCATCGTCCACGGAAATGCGACGCGCTTTTCATCTGTCAAATACTTGCGGAACGCCTTCGGCGCAAAGCCCTTTTGAATCCACGCATCCGCAATCTCCATGACCGCCGTCATCAACTTCTCACCATTGTGCGAACAGTTGTCCATCGACACCACCGCGACTGGCAACGCCCCCGCGGCAAATCTTTCTAAGAGGAGCGAACACAAAATCCCCATCGCATGCACACACGCCCCCGGTCCCTTCTCCATATCCGCCGCGGCACTTCCAAGAAGCGTCCCATCCGTCCGATGCAGCTGATACCCCTTCTCCGTAATCGTGAAGCTCACCATCTTCAAACTGGGGCTGACAAACAAAGCCTTCAAATCTGCCGCGGTCGCCGCATCGTCCATCTCTGCCTTGCGTGCACTCGCCACACTCGCCAAAATCTCACGCGTCGTCGTCCCATCCGCCTTCAACGTCACATTCAACGTGAGGTTATCAAACGCGCCATAAATCTTGTCAATGATTTCACCGTCAAACGTTTCAATGACATTGATACCCGTCTTCATCTTTCCCGCGTCCAAAAGCCTCTGCGCGAGCGACGCAATGAACCCACGAAAGATATTCCCGCCACCAAAATGCACCCACTCAGGCGCCGCGGCAGTTTCTTTGCGCATCGCCGCAATATCAAACAATGGCAACTTCACGCCCGCCTTTTCCCAAGCGGACGCCTCAGCCTTCACCGACTCTAAATTCAGTTTCATAACGCTTCTAACCTCTTTTGATTTTCGATGGTGTGTATTATACCATATTTCAGCGCAAAACGCCATACCAAACTTCCGCGGACCAATAATTTTTTCTGCCGCGCTCAATACAAAAAATACGCGGCGGAAAATCCGCCGCGCCTCTTCATTATGCTAAAGAGATTTTATGTAGGAAGAAATCCTTATTCCGCGTCCAGCTGGGTCGTCCAATTGACGCCATACTCCGCCTGCTTGTACGTGTTGCCCGCACAGTCCACAATGCCCGCGAGCGAGGCCGATGCCGCAACGCCTTGGCCGCCTGGCTTGATCCAGAACAACGCAATGTACGAACGATAGTTCGTCTTGTCGTAGAACGGATTGTACGGCGCTTCACCCAAGCCAATCTGGCTCGTCACGCATTCGGCATTGCGCCCAATACCAAAGGCAACCAGCTTCGGCATAATGGTTGAGCCCCTTTGAGTCTTCTGTGCTTCAATCAAGCTCTTCGCATACGCTTCCGTCGGCGCCGAGTTCGTCAAATTGAGATCATGCCCAAGGTCCTGATAAATGGACGACGTCGGAATCACGACCGCGACCGGAATGCCACTCGTCACATACGCCTGATAAAACGCGCTCAAGTCCGGACGAAAGCCTGGGCCACCGCCCTTGATCTCAAGACCATCTTGCGAGCACGCAATACCCGTGCCGTTGTAGTTCTCATCCACCGCCGTGCAAAATCCGCCGCGCTTCACACCGTATGCCTGCGCCGAAGACGGGTTATGATAGAACAGCGTCGTGACGCCCGCATTCTTCAAAAGCTCCGCTTCCGTCGAAGTCAAATAATAAATGCCGAGCGATTGATAAAGCCCCGTGTTGCGCATGCCATGGTTTTGATTCTGCGCCGACGTCATACTCGCCACATTGCCGCTCCCTTCGCCCATCGCATTATACAGCGCGGAAAGAACCTTCCACGAACCATCATAAATGCCCAGCCCCGAATTAACCTGACGCGCATCGCACGATGAGCTCGACCACGTACCAAAATCAACCGTGCCTTCAGACCCTTTCCACACGCCACTCGCCGCCACATCGACGAGCGAATCAAACCCCTTGAAATACTCCGACGTCCCTTGCTCCTTATTAATCACATCATACGTGGAGAGCGCATGCCACACCCGCTTGATGTTCGCAAGGTTCATCTTCTTCGCTTGAATTTCGCGAATGTTACCATAGTTGTGAATCCCCACGACCGTGACGAACGCAAGGATGGCAATCACGATGATAAGCTCAATCAACGTGAAGCCCTGTTTCAGACTGACTTTACTCTTATTCATTTGCTACTGCTACTACTTTTTTATTTTGACCATCTCGAACTTCCAAACAGTATAACGCCGCGGAAGCCCAAAAGGTTCACTCGACTTTCAAAAAAGTTTTCAGTGAAACAGAAAACCCCAAATCTTGAAAAAGTAGCGCAAATAAAGGAAAAATGAACAGCTCCAATAGCCATTCGCCTTCAGCGCCTGTAAATCTTCCCGATTGATTTCAAGCGTACTCTTGATTCCAGCCGTAGAAAGTCCGCCCGTTCGCATCGTCACCACACACCGCGGCAGATATTTCGCCTTCAAATGGTTCTTTCCCAAAAACCGCAACACCAATTCAAAGTCCGCACAAATGCGGTAGTCCAAGGAATACCCCCCAAGCGCGGCAAATTTTTCCCGCCGACAATAAAAGCTTGGATGCGGAATCATCACACCAAATCGAAACATCCACGGCCGAAAGTGCCGCGCCGAGCAATACCGCACCGTCGGACCACCCAGCGCCTTCACAAACCGAATATCCGCATACACCGCATCCGCCCCCGCCGTAAATTCTACCGCGATGGCCCCAAGCGTCCCCTCATCTTCAAAGACATCATCCGCATTCAAAATCCCAACAACGTCCCCCGTCGCCCGTGCAATCCCCTTGTTGATGGCGTCATAAAGCCCCTTGTCCTTCTCGCTTTGCCACACCACCGTCAGCCCCTTCCGCGGCACTTTTTCGGCGAACTCCTTGATCGCCTCCACCGTCCCATCCGTCGACCCACCATCCATGATGATGTACTCAAGCTCATGCCCTTCCAAATTCTGCCGCGCGACACTCTCGAACGTATCACGAATCGTCTTCACCGAATTGTAACAAGCTGTAATCAATGTGATGCGCATCGCCTATTCCCCCGTCTGAATCACCATCGCGGGCAAACTCACACGTTCATGAACGCCCACCTTGTCGCGCCCAAAAACAAATTCAGACGCCATTGAATCCACTTCAACCGTATCGTTTTTTGCCGCGCTCGAAGCCATCAAAGAAGACGAATTAATCGCGGCCGTCCCCGCTTCCCGCCGCACCGTCCGTTGCATGTCCAGCGAACTCACAATGTAATGCGTGAACGCGACAAGCGCCGCCAAAACAAGCGAGAGCGCAAACATCCCCACCGCCAATTCCATCAACGCCTGACCGCGGCAAAAATGTTTCTTAATGCCCATGACTCGTCCCTCCATGGCTCCCGCCCCCGCTTGTCCCACGCACACACGTCTTCGAATTAAATCGTATCCACGTAATCCCCGACTGACGAAATCCCGCATTCTCCCACCTCAACAACTGCTGACAATAAAAACACGCCGCCACATGCGGACCAACTTCCAAATACTCGGGCAAATGCTTCCTCACGTGGTCCACCCATTCCGCATCCGCCGTCGCCAAATTGCGCCCGCCTACCGTATCAATCGCCACCAATCGCACCGCCTTGAAACACGGCACAATAAAATTCGAAAGCACCGTCACCGTCGAAAGCCCCTCCTCCGTCTCAATCGTCCCAAATGGCTTGGCCGCGGCCGTCCAATTATAATCCGTCTCCTCCCCTTCCGCGACAGATCCAATCGTATTCACGCATCGGCAAATCGCCGCGCACCCACGCACATTATACTCCGGCTTCACCTCCCCCACCAGCGGAAATTCATACTCATCGCCCATCAACCGTAAACCATCAAACCATTGCCCCCACGCATCGCCCTCATAAAAAAACCACGTCTCATCCCGATTCGTAATCACACTCGAACGTTGCAAATCCTCAAGTGCCACCGCCTCATCCCCATACTCCTCCGCCAGCGCGGCAATTTCCTTCAACGAAAAAATATCCGTGAGCGCCCCCTTCCACGCCTTCACATGCAACGAAAAAACTTCACAGTTATCAAACGAATTCTCATTCGCACGCGGCAACGCCCCCCAATCATGAAAACTCGAATAACTATTCAACACCCCTTCTGCATTGAAATGAAACCAACACCAATTCCGACCCGAAATCGCATAATAAAAATTCCGATTCAACAAAAGATGTCCACCTTGCGCATCAAAGTATTCACAGTTATCGGGCCCCACCGCAAGCCCGCCCGCAATCGCCGCCTCCAACTCCGCGGCATATTCCCCCCACGCCCCTTCCCACGGCTCCGGATACGGCTCGCCTTCCGCACTCATCCCACCTTGATACATCGTCCGAATCGTATCCACATGCTCTTTCAAAAGCCGCGCAAAATCCTCATTCACGTCCATCCCATTTTCAAGCGCCGCGTCATTCGCCGCCCGCAATCCTTCAATTGGCCCCAAGAGCGCCTTGCGCCTCTGCTCCATCACAATCGCCGCGCATTCATCTCGCTCATCTTTTGCCGCACACGCAATGTGCTTCAAATTGAGTTCACCAATTTCATTCAATAGCCGCCCCTGTTCTTTCGCCGCCGCCAGCGCCGCCGCGTCCCCCGCATTCTGCGCGTGATTCTTCCCCCTCACCGCCAAGAACGTGTCCACATTCATCAGCGCCAAGATCGCCAAGATGACAATCGTCATCACCAAATAAAGCGCAACTTGACCTCTCCGCATCCGCATTCCTCACCGCCCCTGATCATTCATGTACAATGGAAAATGCGCCTCAATCTCATTCGCGCCTTCCATCCGAATTGGATTGTCCTCGCTGTCCCCAATCGAAAAGAACCGCGGCAAATCCATCGCAAGAGCCGCCTCCACTTTCGACGCCAGCCCCCCACCCGCATCCACATCCACCTTCATCGTGTCCCAACGCTCATACTCCAAAACGCCCCGCGCAATCGCCTCATTATCCGTGCACAAATAAATCGGCACGCGCGACGCCTCATCAAACTCCTCTTCATTCTCATCCGGCCACACACGCTTGCCCGCAACCGGTATCATCGCCACCCGCGCCGACTTCAAACACATGAAATCATTCATCCCCACCGAACGCGCACGCGCCGCACGCGCCGCGGCGTGGTCCAACAAAATCCGCGCCGTCAGCATGTGCGACAACTGAAAAAATCCAAACAGGATCAGCGAGACAAAAACGATGGCGAGGCATGTCTCAACCATCGCCTGACCGCGGCGCATTTTACTCGCCCAAATCCTTGATCGAATCTTCGCTAATCGATTCAACTGCACTCTTCGCACTCGAACCTTCCTGCGACGACAACGCATCTGCCGCGCCCGCCGCCTTCCGCCCAATCGCACGGCTCAAATACGTGAACACCGCAATCAGCGAAACCGCAATCAAGCAAACAATGATGATGTATTCCACCATCGTCTGACCTTTTCTCAACGCCTTAATCATTGCCTTTTGTCCTTTCTCGAAATTCGTTTCTTGTTTTATTAACCTTCTACGAGATAAACTATGCCCTACATTATACCATATTTCGCGCCAGATTTCAAGCACCAACCCTCACTCTCCTTCACAAAATTTGCCGCGAAAAAAATACGAAAAGAGCCGCGGTTTGACCCGCGACCCTCGTCGTAACAACATAAACAAATAATAATCAAACACCTCCACGCCCGCGTAAAGTACCATGGGAAAGGAAACCATCGTACTTGCGGACGAGAAGATGCGATTCCATTATGCGGAGCGTATCCAATGCCACGCCCACAATAATGAGGAGGGAGGTCCCACCAAAGAAAGAAGCAATCGCCCACGGAATGGACATCCAGCCCATGAGAAGCATCGGGATCAAAGCCACAATCAAAAGCCCCGTGCCGCCAATGAGCGTAATCTTCGTCATCATCGCATCGAGGTATTCCGCCGTCGCGCGCCCCGGACGAATCCCAGGAATGTACGAACCATCCTTCTTCAAGTTCTCCGAAATATCAACCGCGTTGAATTGCGTCGCAACCCAGAAAAACGCGAAGAACATAATCAACACCGCATAAACGCACATGTGCACAGCCGTCGGCTCCGACAACTGCTGCGCGAAGCGGTGCAACGTGCCGCTAAAGCCCGTCGACGTCGCATCCGTCATCTTCATCAAAATCGCCGATGGAATCTGAATCAGCGGCTGCGCAAAGATAATCGGCATAACGCCCGTGTAGTTCACACGAAGCGGCATGAACGTCTGCTGCATGCCATACGAATTACCGCCACCAATCGAACGCCGCGTCGAATGAATCGTCACCTTCCGCACGCCCTGCGTCAACATCACCGTGCCCATCACAACCAGCAAGAAGAACCCAATCAACACCGGCAATTCAGCAATCGGCGCGGACGCCTGAACACCCGCCAAACCAAAATACCGTTCCCACGCACTAATAAGCGCATCCGGCAAACGCGACGTAATGTTAATCATGATGATGAGCGACGCACCATTACCAATACCAAACGTCGTAATCTGGTCCGCAATCCACATCACAAAAAGTGCCGCGCTCGTCATGCCAATCACCGTCATCAAATGAAACCCAAGCCCCGGATTCGCCACCAAATTCACGCCCGCAAAACCCGCACCAAACATCGACGGATTGCTCAGCGCCGTCGCAATGCCCCACGCCTGCACCACGCAAAGTACAATCGTCAAATAACGCGTAATCTGCGCCAACTGCTGCCGACCCGACTCGCCTTCCTTCTTCAACTTCTCCAACGTCGGAATCACCGACGACAAAAGCTGAATCACAATCTGCGCCGAAATGTACGGCCAAATCGACAAGAAGCCAATCGCGCACTGCCCCAACGCGCCACCTGTGAACACGTTGAACCAATCCAGCAAGCCGCCGCCCGCCGAATTCGCACGCGCCGTCTCAATCACACTCTGCAACGCACGCCAGTCCACGCCAGGCGTCGGAATCTGCGAAATCAAACGACACACAAACACCAATCCAAGCGTAATCAAGATTTTCTTGCGCAACTCCGGAATCCGAAATGCATTCGAAAAACCCTTTACCATCGACATAACTTCTATTGTCTCCTATCTCTTAACTGTTACTGTTCTAAATTCTGTTTCAACGAAAGAGCCTATATTATACCATATTTCCGCGGCAGTTTCAAGCCCCTCTTTCAAGTTCGCGTGTGAGCGCCTTCTTCTTGAGCGCGTCACGCTTATCGTGCAACGCCTTACCGCGGCAAATCCCAAGCTCCAGCTTGATGCGCCCATTGTGCAAATAAAGTTTCAACGGTATCAAAGTCAGCCCCTTCGCTTCCGTCTTCATGCGCAACTCGCGCACTTCCTTTGCATGCACCAAAAGCTTGCGATTCCGCTTCGGATTGTGGTTGAACCGATTCCCGAATTCATACGCGGAAATATCCGCCCCCACAAGCCACAGCTCACCACCCAAGACAGCCCCGTACGAGCCCGCAAGCGAAACCCCGCCTCGTCGAACGGACTTAACCTCCGTCCCCGTAAGCTGGATCCCGCATTCCACCGTCTCCAGCACGGCATAATCATGCCGCGCCTTCCGGTTCTCAACAAGCAAAGGACTGAACTTGCGCTCACCCACAACACCTTAATCCGCAAAAAGCGAGTTCACACTCACGTGCTTGTTCCACTTCGTCTTCGCGTCTTCCGCACGCGCAATCGCGTCAAAATCAATTTCCGCAATCAGCAAGCCGTCCGCCACTTCCTTCAACGCAATGTCGCACTTGTCCACATCAAGCGCAGAACGATGATTCGCCCGATCTTCGTCCGTCAGGAGTTCCGTCGGGTTAATCAAAGGCTTCGCTCCATTGATGAGTTCGCGCGTGCGCTTCGAGATCAAGTTGACCAAAGTCGGCACAGAAGGAATCTTCTCGTGTGCTTTCTTCAAGAGTTCACTGTTCATTCGCTGTTCCTTAATTAGAGGATTGAAATTCTTATTTGCTAATGGGCTCAAGCTTCTCCTTGCCACCCATGTACGGCCGCAACACTTCAGGTATCGTCACCGACCCATCCGCATTCTGATGCTGCTCCAACAAAGCCACCATCAACCGCGGCAACGCCACACCCGAACCATTCAACGTGTGCACAAGCTTCGTCTTGCCATCCGCATCACGGAACCGGCAATTCAAACGCCGCGCCTGATAATCCGTAAAGCACGAGCACGACGAAACTTCAAGCCACTGCTTCTCGCCAGGCGCCCACAACTCCAAATCGTAGCACTTCGCCGCACTAAACCCCATGTCCCCCGAGCTCAACATCAACACGCGGAAGTGAAGCCCCAAGCCCGTCAACACCGCCTCGGCCTCCTTCACCAAAACCTCCAACTGCTCAAAGCTGTGCTCCGGATGCACAAAATTCACCATCTCAACCTTGTCAAACTGATGCACCCTCAGCATCCCGCGCGTCATCTTCCCCGCACTCCCCGCCTCACGACGAAAACACGGCGTGTACGCCGTCAGCTTAATCGGCAACTTCTTCCCATCCAAAATATCATCCCGATAGTAATTCGTCACCGGCACCTCAGCCGTCGGAATCAACCAGAAATCATCCACATTGCAGTGATACAAATCTTCCGCAAACTTCGGCAACTGACCCGTCCCCGTCATCGAATCACTATTCACCACAAACGGCGGCAACATCTCCGTGTACCCCTGCGTCTGACAATGCAAATCCAACATGTACTGTATCAGCGCACGCTGTAACTTCGCACCCTGACCCAAAATAATCGGAAAACCAGTCCCCGTCAACTTCACCCCGCGCGGAAAATCAAATATCCCCAACTTCTCGCCCACCGTAATATGGTCCAAAATCGGAAAGTCCGGATCCTTCCATTCCCCAACCTTGCGCACCACCACATTCGCCGAGCTATCCAGCCCCGTCGGAATTTCTGCCGCGGGAATGTTCGGAATCATCAACAACGTCTCACGCAAATCATGCTCAACCGTCGCCAGCTCCTTATCAATCTCCGCAATCCGATCGCCCACCGCGCGCATCTCTTCCTTCACCTTCGAAATGTCGCCACCAGCCTTCGCCACCGCGCCAATCTCCTTCGACGCCGCATTGCGCTTAGCCTTCAACGCCTCAGTCTCACCCACCAAAGCGCGGCGCTTCTCATCGAGGTCTCGCGCCTTCTCAACGCGCTCACGCTCAACCCCACGACGCGCCAACGCCGCGGCAGTTGCCTCGAAATCATCTCTCAGTTTCTTGATGTCTATCATAACGAATGTCCTTAAATCTCTACTTTAACCCACTTCCAAGCCCATCCTCAGCCCTCTGAGTCTAGACCTTTCCGTAGATTCTGTATATTATACCATATTTTCGCCCATTTGTGTAGGGGGTATTTTCACTTTTTTTCCTAATCCTCACAAAGTGCCGCCAACTCCTTCCCTTCGCGTAAGCAACCTAACCTCTCTCCACCTAAATGCCCCCATCCTTGCTTCCACCCCCTGGGCCCCTTCCCGCGCGTAAGCAACCTAACCTCTCTCCACCTAAATGCGTCCATCCTTGCTTCCGCCCCCAAAGCCCCGCACAGCCTTCGCTCACGGCGCGGGGGGCGCCGCCCCCCGTAACCTTGGGTCGCACCCTTGTCCTGTGCCAA
>CAVGIZ010000079.1:0-10636 GCA_963629255.1 Anaerovoracaceae bacterium | reverse complement strand
GCAGAAGGAAAAAGTCACTGGAGGTTTTTTAAAAAACCACCGGTGGAAATTCTTAAAACCACGGGTGACTTTTTTAAAAACCACCGGTGGTTTTTTCCAAGACACGCCGGAATCGTACCAAAGAAAGGCTGGAACGCGACCAAAGTTGCTGGGGGAGGCGACCAATTTCAAGCAGTCATTTATTAGAGTTCGGAGATGAGGGCGGCGGAACCTGGTGGGAGGAGGGTTTCGAGTTCTTGGCGGTCCGCGGCAGAAAGTGTGATGCCATGTTCTTGGAGGAAGGGGCGAAGGCGGTCAGGTGTTTCGTAGGAGCCGATTTCGCCTTTGACTTCGGCTGTTAGGTAATAGCGTTTGAAGAATTTGCCGTTGAGGGAGAGGTCGGCGATACGCGAGCGGCGGCGAACGACGAGTGAGAAGCGCGGGTGGTCCATGACTTTTAGGGTTTGGCCGACTTTGAGTTTATCGATATTGATAGAGGGGTTGAGTTTACGGAGGGAGGCGAGGGTAGAGCCGCGTTCGTAGGCGATGCGTGAGGCGGAATCGCCGCGTTGGACGGTGGAATCGATGACCCATTGTTTAGACTTAGAAGTAAAGAGGCGGCGGATATTGAGGGTGCCGAGGCGGCGGGCGAGTTTATCGTCGAGATCTGCCGCGGGGTTACCTGGGAGGGAACGGATTTGTTCGATGGTGGAGATGGCCATTTCGATGTCGCGGTCCTGTTCGGCCTTTTCGAGGCGCATGAGGAGATTGCGAACTTTGACAGGTCGGCGCGAGAGTTCGGTGGGTTCGAGGGCGGGCTTGATAGGCTGGGCCTCTCGGGGAGGCTTTGGAAGTTTGGGAGGTTGAGGAAGTGCCGCGGAATCGGGTGTTTCCTTGGCCTGTTCAACAGCGCGTACGGTCGCCTCATCTTTCAGGCCGCGGCGGATTCTTGAAGTGACCGTCCAGACGAGAGAGATGATAGCGACAAGGAAGACGAGGCCGAGAGCCCAGAGTAGCCAAGGCCGATCGGGCTCTGGTTTGACTGGATTGAACTCGATGCCAAATTTTCCTCTTGCGTACGCCATTTTGGATTAGATCCTATTCCTTTATAAGGGTTGATTATTTTGTTTCTTGGGTATCTGTTGGGATGACAGCCGAGACAGAGGAGCGCGCGATTTCGATGCGCACGCCCGGGGCGATTTCGACCTTGAAGGTTTTTTCCGCGGCTTCGACGATGGTGCCCATGAGGCCGCCCGCGAAGATGATGCGTGCGCCGGCGCGGAGTTCCTCAATCATTTTGCGGCGTTCTTTTTCTTTGCGCTGCTGAGGGCGAATCATCATAAAATAGAAGATCGCGAGGATGAGGAGCATCGGGACGAGCATCCCGAAGCCGCTCTGCTGGTGTGGGGCGCTTGCTGGGGCGCCAGATTCGACACTCTGCACTTCCGTGGCCGTTGTCTGAGTTTCATTCATTTGTAGTTTCCTTTTTTATTTGTTCTTTCCATTCGAGGAACACGCCGTCCGCGATTGCGGTGCGCATTTCCTGCATAAATCTGTTGAGGGCGAAAAGGTTGTGGAGCGAGAGGAGCCTCAGGCCCAAGATTTCGCCAGCTGAGAAGAGGTGGCGGATGTAGCTGCGGGAGAAGTTCTGGCAGCAGTAGCATTGGCAACCTTCTTCGACGGGGCCTTGATCGTAGGCCCATTTGGCGGCTTTGATGGCGACATTGCCGTGGCGTGTGATTGCGGTGCCGTGGCGCGCGATGCGAGTTGGGAGGACGCAATCGAACATGTCAACGCCGCGGGCAACACATTCGGCCATTTGGTGCATGACGCCGAGGCCCATTACATAGCGCGGCGCTTCGCGCGGCAGAAATGGGATGGTGGCATCGACGGCTTTGTACATGAGTTCTTCTGGTTCGCCGACTGAGACGCCGCCGATGGCGTAACCATCGAACCCGATTTTGACGAGTTCTTCGGCGCAATGGCGGCGCAAATTGTCGTAAATTCCACCCTGCACAATTCCGAAAATATGCTGCCCTTCGGCGTGGGGCTCGGCCTTCGACATTTGAGCCCACCGAATCGTTTGGGCGACCGAGAGGGCCGCGCGCCCCTCTTCGCACGGATAGGGCAAACACTCGTCAAAAACCATCGCAATATCGCTTCCGATGACGCGCTGCATTTCCATCGATTCTTTCGGTCCGAGGAAGAATTCGTGGCCGTCCAAATGAGAATTGAAGAGGCAACCTTCGGGGGAAATTTTTCTTAATTTGGCGAGTGAAAAGACCTGAAAACCGCCCGAGTCGGTCAGGATGGGGCCAGGCCATTTCATGAAGCGGTGAAGGCCGTTTGAGCTCGAAATGACCCCCGCGCCCGGTCGGAGCATGAGGTGATAGGTGTTTCCGAGGACGACCTGTACCCCCACCTCTTGGAGCTCTTTTGGGGTGAGAGATTTGACGGTGCCCTGTGTTCCAACGCCCATAAATACAGGGGTTTGGACGTCTCCATGCATTGTATGGAGGCGTCCTAAACGAGCCTTCGTTTTTATATCTTCAGCTAGTACTTCGAAAAACATACCACATATTATACCAAAAAACGGTTGCAATTTCATCTAAAAAATGATACACTATGTAAATGTCTTATCTAGGATACTATCTATGAACAAAGCACTACATGCACTTGTGTACGTTTTTTTGGTCCTCGCTGGAGCGGCCTTGTGGTTCGAAATTCAGCTGAACGACAAGCGGTCTGTCCTGACAGATCGTAATCGTCAGCAAGAAGATTATTTGGTCCGATTGGCCCAGACGATCGAGAAGACAGAACCGACCAAGGGCCCGGCGATCGAGCTTAAAAAAGACGTTTCGCCAGTTGAGGCTCGTTTGGTCGATACGCCGGACACGGAGAACGTGTTGGAGTCGTACAAAGGCGAGCTTGAACAGTCCAACTTGGAGACATTCAAGTGGGACGACATCTCGACCCGTAATCAGCTTCGTCGGATCTATGCACAAGATCCAGCGACAGGTGAACTGATCATGGATGGTGACAAGCCCTACATGAAAGGTGCGGGTACATCGGATGAACTTTTGTCCTCTCTCTTTGAAGCGGCGAAGGCTCAGCAGAGTCGTCTTAATACGACGCGTGCTGAACTTGTTTCTGTTCGCGAAAAACTCGAAGAGGCGATTGCGGAGATTAACAAGCTCAAACCTGAAGACCGCCAAGACAAGGTGACGATTGAGGAGAAGAAGGCCAACATTGCGAAGTTGGAGGAGCAGAAGGCTGGCCTTGAGAATGACATCACCAAGTTGAAAGCGCAGATTGAGGAACTCAATGCTGAGATTACTTCGGTCAAGGATGAGCTGACGACGACGAAGGATGACCTTGAAGCGAAGAAGGATGATATCGCCAAGCAGCAGAAGACGATTGAGCAGCTGCAGAAGATCATCAAGGAACTCGTGGCGGCGCGCGGCGCTTCTTCGGGTGGGTCGTCTGAGATTAAGTCTGTTCCGGCAGGCGAGAAGGGTAAGGTCGTTGACGTTGACAATGAGGATATGTTTGCGATTGTTTCCTTCACGGAAGAGGCGATGAAGGAGTTGAAGGGTAACAACCCGGATGCGCCGTTGCCGATTCTCGAGTTCTCCGTCAAGCGTGTTGGTTTCAAGGGTACCGCGGGTGAATTCGTTGGCCGTCTGCGTTTGCGTCAGGAGATCAAGGGTAAGAACCTTGTGATTTGCGACGTGCTCGGCTCCTGGGAACAAGACAAGATGAAGGTGAACGATGTCGTCTTTGCGGACTAATTGGCGTAAGAAAAGTGCCGCGGCCGTATTTCTCGCGGCTGTGGCACTGACGCTTCTTTCTGGCTGCATTGCCGATACCGCGGAGGATTCGGATCTTCCGTGGGCTTCGAACAATTCGTGGGAAGGCATGGCACCGATTGCGCCTTCTGTCATGAATCAGTATGATTGAGTCTAAGACCATTCATAATGAGCGTGGCGGCGTCCGTTTGGACGCCGCTTTACTTGACGCGTTTCCGAGTTCAACGCGAGCGTTTATTCGCGAGGCGATTGCGGCGGGCGAGGTGTTGGTGAATGGGCGTGCGGCGCTGAAGGGGCAGAAGCTTCATGGTGGGGAAGAGTTGCTGGTGAAGTCTTTGGCGGAGGCGCGCGATAATGTGGTGCAGCCGAATCCTGAGATTCAATTGAATACGGTGTTTGAGGACACGGCACTTTTGGCATTTGACAAGCCCGCGGCACTTCCTGTTCAGCCGCTTTCGCGCACGGAGTTGACGACGTTGATGAATGGGGTCGTGGCGCGTTATCCAGAATGTGCCGCGCTGGGGGATCGGCCTTTGATGGCGGGGGCTTTGCATCGCATTGATGCGGATACGTCTGGGCTTGTTTTGGTGGCGCGCACAGCGGAGGCGTTTGAAAACTTGCGCGCACAATTTGCCGCGCAGACGGTTGAGAAGACGTATCTCGCATTGGTGGAAGGTGCGTATTCGGTTGGCGGCACGTTGGAGAACGACCTGATTCATGACCCGACGCTTCCGTTTTGTCGGATGATTGATGCGCATCATAATCGTTTGACCGCGGGCGCGATGAAGGGCGTCAAATCTATTTTTCATGCGGTGACGCGCTTTGTTCCGATTGGGCATACGACCGTTGAGAATGAAGAGCGCACGCTTTTGGAAGTTACGATTTTCACGGGCGTCACGCATCAGATTCGCGCGCAGCTGGCACTTGCGGGGATTTATATTGTGAACGATCGTTTGTATGGTGCTTTTGCAGTTGAAGGGGTGGAAGGGCATTGCTTGCATGCGCTGGGGGCAAAGTTTGTTCATCCAACGACTGGGCAGACGATGGACATCCGCACGTCTTATCCCGCTTGGGCGCGGCTATGACGTATGATGAAGCTTTTGCACGCCTTGCGCGTTCCAAGTTTCGAAGTCGCTTTCATTTGAGCGCGGCAGATTTTGATTACATTCAAAAGAAGGGTTGGGAGACGATTGAGCGGCACGCGGCAGATTTTGTGCGTTTGCATTTGGCCGCGGCACATCCTGCTAAGGACGGGCGTCAAACGCCTTGGAAGGGTCACCCAGTCTTTATTGCGCAACATGCGACGGCGACTTGTTGCCGCGGGTGTTTGAATAAATGGTGGCATGTTTCTAAGGATGTGGAATTGACGCCTTTGCAACAATCGCGCATTGTAAAACTCATTCTTGCTTGGCTTCATCGCGAAGCCACGTGAAGTTTCTTTTCTACCTGTGAGAGAATTCTCGCGCACCTGGGAATTTTTTTCTGGCAGGTGCGGGAAATTTTCCGCGTAACTCAGCGAAGTTACGGCCGTAACTTTGCTAGATTTGGCTGTCTTTGAGGGGCAGGCATAGGGTGGGGAGGGAAAGTGCCGCGGGAGAATTCTTAAGATTTGCTTAAGAAAGACTAAAGAAATCTTAAGCGAATCTTAAGCGTTTACGACATACTTCGCGCGGCGAAATATGAGATAATATGGGTGTTCCGAAGAAAAGGAGACTTTGAGATGTTGGCAAAATGTTATAGTGGTGCGATTAGTGGCGTTGATGCGCGGACAGTTGAGATTGAAGTCTTTTCTGCCGCGGGTACGAATTCGTTCGCGATTGTGGGCTTGCCAGACCAAGCGGTCAAGGAGGCCAAGGATCGTGTGGCGACGGCGATTCGGAATTCTGCATTTCCTATTAATAAGGAATTTGCGGTGACGGTGAATTTGGCGCCGGCGGATGTGCGCAAGGAAGGGCCGATTTATGATTTGCCGATTGCGATTTGTTTGTTGGCGGCGACGGCGAGGTTGGCGAATGAGAGGCTGTATGAATATGGGATGGTTGGGGAGTTAGCGTTGTCGGGCGAGGTGAGGAAGGTGCGTGGGGTGTTGCCGATTGTGATGGAGATGAAGCGGCAGGGGAAGAAGGCGGTGTTGGTGCCGGCGGGGAATGTGGAGGAGGCGAGCGTGGTGACGGGGATTGATGTCATTCCAGTGAAGACGTTACGGGAAGCGGCGATGTATTTGACGGGGCAGATTGAGATTTTGCCGCGGGTGACGGATTTGGCGGCGTTGGTGGAGAAGGATGTGAATGGCGGGGATGATTTTGCGGATGTGAAGGGGCAGGCGATGATTACGCGGGCGGTGGAAGTGGCGGTTGCGGGCGGGCATAACATTTTGATGATTGGGTCGCCGGGGTCGGGCAAGACGATGATTGCGCGGCGGATTCCATCGATTTTGCCGCCGTTGACGGTGGATGAGGCGTTGGAAGTTTCGAGGATTCATTCGGTGGCGGGCGAGGCGAAGGGTGGTGGGCGATTTGTGACGCGGAGGCCGTTTCGTGCGCCGCACCATACGGTGAGTTCGATTGGACTATTGGGGGGCGGGTCGCATCCAGTGCCAGGCGAGGTTTCGTTGGCGCATCGTGGGGTTTTGTTTTTGGATGAGTTTGCGGAGTTTCCGCGGCAGGCTTTGGAGGTGCTGCGGCAGCCATTGGAGGATGGGCATGTTGGGGTGTCGCGTGCGGCGGCGGCGCATGATTATCCGTCGCGGTTTATGTTGGTGGCGGCGATGAACCCGTGCCCGTGTGGATATTATAATGACCCGACGCATGAATGCCGTTGCACGCAGTCGCAGATTTTGCGGTATCAGAGGCGGGTATCGGGGCCGCTCTTGGATCGAATTGATATACAGGTTGGGGTGAATGCGGTGCCGCTGAAGGAATTGATGAATGCGAAGAAGGGGCGGTCGAGCGCGGAGATGAGGGAGGAAGTTTTGCGGGCGCGGCAGATTCAGTCGGAGCGGTATCGGGATTTGCCAGGGATTTTGACGAATGCGGATGTGAAGAGTCATGACTTGGCGAAGGTGTGTCAATTGGATTTGGCGGCGCAAGAGAATTTGCGGCGGATGATTGAGAGGTTGAATTTGTCGGCGCGGGCGTATGATCGGATTTTGCGGGTGGCGCGGACGATTGCGGATTTGCGCGGTGGGGAGCGTGTGGAGCAAGCGGATTTGATGGAGGCGGCGCTTTATCGTCAGCTTGACAATTCAGGAGAAGGCTTTTGGGCGTGATAAATGTCGCGTCCACCATTCAAAAATAAACAAGTAAAATAAAGGAACGAAACTATGAATGAAACAGTCAAGACAATGAACCCGGCGGCGATGCGCAAGTTGCGGCCTGACTTTGTGATTTACCATCCGAATGGGAAGGGGACGGGTTGTGCATTCCGCATGAACTTGTTGCCTGCGGGTGACGGGCATGATGGGTGTATTATGATGGACCTTGCTAATCAGAGTTCGGTGGGCAATTGTCAGGGGGCGGTGCCGAAGTATCCCACGTTTGATTGGAAGAATAGCGTTGTGGTGAAGTTTGGTTTTCCTGATATTTGCAAGATGATTCAGGTGTTGCGCGGCACTTCTGAGGATCTGGAAGGTGGGAAAGGATTGTACCATCGTTCGGCCAAGTATGCAACGAAGATTACGCTCAAACACATTACGGAACCGGTCACGGGTTTTATGTTGGGGGTGTATCGTTCGCCGGCGATGAAGACGGTGGCGGAGGAAGAACAGAGCGCGCGGATTTTTTTGAGCACGTGGGAAGCGCTGGGGATTGCGCTGGCGTTTGAGCATTCGATTGGGGCCGTGTGTTTTGGTGTTCCTAAGCCGATGGAAGGCGGGATGGAGGGACCGCGTGATGTTCCAGCCGCATAACAAATTTTGCGGCAAAATTGCCGCGCTCCTCAAGAGTCTTCGGTGCAGGCGGGCGCCCATGGTCACGGTTTCGACTGTGGCAAATGTGGGGGTGCGCCATGGCGTGTGGGGCGAAGAGGTCGCGGCAGAATTTTTATCTCGTAAGGGGTATAGCATTTTGGCGCGTAACGCGCGTCCTTGCAAGTGGGATCATCGTCTTGAAATTGACATTGTGGCGCAGGATCCCACGGCAAAAACGCTTGTGTTTGTGGAAGTGAAACAGCACAAGCGGCATTCGCCGTATGAGCGGAGATTGCGCAGTGTGAATGCACATAAAAAGGCTCTCCTCAAGGTGGCGTGCAACACATGGCGCAAAATGAATCATTGGAATGGGAATTATCAATTTGATGTGATTGAAGTGTTTGGTGTACCGGGGCAGAAGGACGTGGAAGTTGACCACATTCAACAGGTCAATTTATTCACGCCAGATAGACGCTTTATTAATTGGGACAACTAAAAAACAACAAAAGGAGAAAATAAAATGAACATGGTCAAGATGGTCAATCGAGTGGAGATGGCGCTTGAAGATACGTTCGAGCTCATCCGTAAACAATTTGGCGAGATGGCTGTTTTTCGCCTGGGAGAAAAAGTGACGCGGCGCGTGGATGCGATTTCGACGGGTGCGGTGTCGCTTGATTTGGCGCTTGGGGTTGGTGGGTTGCCGCGCGGGCGCGTGGTGGAATGTTTTGGGCATGAGTCATCGGGTAAGACGACGCTCGCGTTGCACATTATTGCGAACGCGCAGAAGGCGGGTGGCACCGCGGCATTTATTGATGCGGAACATGCGCTGGATGCGAGTTATGCACAGAAGATTGGGGTTGACTTGAATAATTTGATTGTGTCGCAACCGACGAGCGGTGAGGAAGCGTTGACGATTTGTGAGCAGTTGATTCGTTCGGGTGGGGTGGATGTGATTGTGGTTGATTCGGTTGCGGCCTTGACGCCGCAATCTGAGATTGATGGTGAGATGGGAAGTGCGCAGGTGGGGGTGCAGGCGCGGCTGATGTCGCAGGCGATGCGCAAGTTGAATGCGGCCATTGCCCAGACGAATACGTTGTGTCTTTTTACGAATCAAATTCGCGAAAAGATTGGTGTGACGTTTGGGAATCCTGAGACGACGCCAGGCGGCATGGCGCTCAAGTTCTATGCATCTGTTCGTTTGAAGGTTCAGAGGATTGGTGCAATCAAAAGTGCCGCGGGCGAAGTTGTGGGGAATCGCACGCGCGTCAAGGTTGTGAAGAATAAAGTTGCCGCGCCTTTTACGGAAGCGGAATTTGATATTCTTTATTCGTGTGGGATTTCGTATGAGGGTTCGGTGATTGAGGCGGCACTTGAGAGGGGAATTATTGAAAAGCGCGGGGCGTGGTTGGCGTTTGGCGAAGTGCAATTGGGGCAAGGCTCACTTGCCGCGATTGAACGTTTGCGGAATGATGCCGCGCTCACCGAACAAATTGTGGAGCGCATTCAGGTGACTCCTCTCAATCCAGAAAAAGCAAATACAAAACGAAAGGCGGCGTAAGATGTATACAAAACGGAAATGCGTCTTTTATGGTTGGGACCGTGAGCCCCTTACGGAGCGGCATGTTCAAGCCATTTGGTATGATGCTGTGTTGCGGCCCAAGAACATTTTAACGACCGATGGTGAAGAGGTGAATGTTGTTTATCCGGGCGATTGGAATTTGGCCGCGGGGCCAGACTTCCATAATGCTGTTTTGGAAATTGGGCCGGAGCATCGGCGCGTGGCGGGCGATGTGGAAGTTCATTTGAGTCCGCTTGATTGGGAAGCGCATTCGCATGGGAGCGATGGCGCATATCGGAATGTGATTGCGCATGTGACGTGGCTTTCGGGGCCGCGGCCGAATTCATTGCCGAAGGATGCGACCACGATTTGGTTGGGGCAAACGCTCGCGATGGATCCGCGCTTTTCGCCTGACATCATTGATTTGGATGCGTATCCATTTGCGCGGCTTCCTGAGAATGAAAGGCCGTGTTATCATCTTTTCAAGGAGAATCCGAAGTTGGCGGCGGAGGTGCTTTCTTCGGCGGGGGCGTGTCGCTTGCAAATCAAGGCGGATCGGATGGGGCGGCTTTTGGCTGATGGCGAGAGGGCGCAAGTTTTTTATGAAGAGGTGATGGCGGCGTTTGGGTATCGAAAGAATACGGAGGGATTTCGCGCCGTTGCGCGGGCCGTGCCGCTTTCAATTTTGCGCGCCGAACCCGAGAATGCAAGCGCGGCACTTTTGACCGCGGCACTTTTTACGGAATGGGAACGCGCCAATATCAGGCCCAATAATCAGCCCGAGGTCCGCTTGCAAGCCGCGGCAGATTTCTTTACTCAGACCCATGCCTTGCAACTCATCGATATGGATGACTTTTCTCCAGAAGGTTATCAAACGATGTTGAAGACTTTGACAAAAGAAGGTCACCTGGGGAAAGGACGCGCTGCGGCAATTATTGCGAATGTGATTACTCCGATTGCATTGGCAGAAGGGCGCATTGGGTCCGTTCCAGATTGGCTGCCACCCGAGGATATTTCTTCGCCTGTGCGGTTGACGGCTTTCCGCTTGTTTGGTCGTGACCATAACCCCGCGGCACTTTATGCAACGAATGGACTTTTCATTCAAGGGTTGATCCAAATTCATCGCGATTTCTGTTTGCTGGTGCATCCTGCGTGTGAAGATTGTGGAATGGTCGCAGTCGAATCAGAACCTCACGAAGAAACAGCGAGCATTTGGAAAACAGGACCAACCCGCCGCGATCTCTTCTGGGAGGAACATTGTGCCGCGACAGTGTAGGATGGGTGACGTGAGCGAACAGGCGCGGCAGCGCCGCAAGCGCGATAAAATAATTCAATTGTCAAAGATCAAGGCTGTAACCAGCTAAAATAACCCGCGGCACTTTT
>CAVGIZ010000078.1:0-10719 GCA_963629255.1 Anaerovoracaceae bacterium | reverse complement strand
CTTTTGGCTGATGTTGTAGGAGGAGGGGGCTGAAGGGGTGGGGGAAGGGACCAAAGAAGAGCGCTTTTGGCACAGGACAAGGGGGAGGAACCCAAGGTTTCGGGGGGCGGTGCTTCCCGCTTGAGTGAGCGAAGGAGAGTGCGGGGCTTTGGGGGCGGAGGCAACGATGGGGCATTTAGGTGGGTTTATTTAGGTTGCTTATGCGAAGGGGAAGGCTGGGGGCGCGGCAGAACATGGGAAGAGGGAAAGTAAGAAAGTTTACTTTTTGCGGTTGACTTGCGGAGCGGAATATGGTATAATATGTCTCGTAAACGTTGGAAACCATTTATAGAGATTAGACATGTTCGGGAAATTTAAGTCGCTTTTCTCAACAGATATCGGTATCGATCTCGGTACCGCGAACTCGCTTGTATACGCGAAGGACCGTGGCATTGTATTGCGCGAGCCGTCGGTCGTGGCGATACAGGCTGGGTCGAAACGCGTTCTTGCTGTGGGCGAGGAGGCGAAGCGGATGCTGGGGCGCACGCCTGGTAACATTGTGGCGATACGTCCAATGAAGTCAGGAGTGATAGCTGATTTTGACATTACGGAGGCGATGCTTTCGCACTTCATCAAGAAGGTATGCCCGCCGCATTTTTACTCGAAGTACACGAAGCCGCGGATGGTGATAGCCGTTCCGAGCGGGATTACGGAAGTCGAGAAGAGGGCGGTTGAGGACGCGGCGCATGCTGCGGGGGCTGGGGAAGTTTTCTTGATTGAGGAGCCGATGGCGGCGGCGATTGGCGTGGGGCTTCCGGTGTCGGAGCCAGCTGGTTCGATGATTGTTGATATTGGCGGTGGCACATGCGAGGTGGCGATTATTTCGCTAGCTGGGATTGTGCACAGTTATTCGGCGCGTCAGGCTGGTGGTGACGCGATGGATGATTGCATTGCGAGTCACGTCAAGAGGGTTTACAACCTTTTGATTGGCGAGCGGATGTCCGAGATGGTAAAGATTGAGATTGGTAGCGCCTATCCGATGGCAGAGGAGAAGACGCTTGAGATTAAAGGGCGAGATATCGTAACGGGTTTGCCGAAGACTTTGACGATTACTTCGGAGGAGATACGAGTTGCGCTGAAGGAGCCGGTGTCGCAGATAGTGGATGCGGTTAGGTCCACATTGGATAAGTGCGAACCGGAGTTGGCGGCGGACTTGGTGGATCGTGGTCTTGTGCTGTCGGGCGGGAGTTCGCAGTTGCGGGGCTTGGACAAGCTTCTCATGGAACAGACGGGACTTCCCGTGGTGGTGGCGGAGGATCCGCTATCGGCCGTGGCGGAGGGGACTGGTGTTGTGATGAACGAGCTTGATTTCCTGTCGAAGAATAAGAGGGCGTCATAAGGCTTTGGCTTGCCCGCTTAGAGCTGAGGGATTGGCGAAGGGCGGCGAGCGAAGTGAAGGCGAGAACAACTGGGACATACATTGTGATTGGCGTGGCGGCGGTCGTCACGCTGGTGATGGTATTGTGTCGTGGTGTGGCGGTGGAGGCGGTGTATCCGATTGAGCGTGCGCGGCAGATTTTGGTGCGGCGCGTGTGGCCGTATATGGCGGGGATGTTCACGGGCGCGGCGGCGCGTGCGGAGAATGAGCGGTTGAAGGTTGAGGTGGCGGCGTTGAGTTTGGCGCGGCAAGATTTGGCGCGGGTTGAGGAGGAGAATGCGAAGTTGCGCGCGGCGTTGGAGTTTCGTGCGAAGGATGCTGGGACGTGGGTGAGCGCGGCAGTTTTGTCGAGGGGTGGCGCGGCGGCGGGCGCGGGTAAGACGGTGCGGGTGGACAAGGGGGAGTTGGATGGTGTGAAGTGTGATGCGGTGGTGGTGGTGCCGGATGGGCTTGTGGGGCTGGTGACGAGTGTCTCGGCGCACACGGCGGAGGTGACGATGATTACGGATTCGGATTTGAAGATTGCGTGTGAGATTGAGGCGGAGAGTTTGGCGAAGCCGCATGGGTTTGTGGCGGGTGGCACGGAGGATGTTTTGGTGATGAAGCATTTGACGGCGACGAATGGGATTTTGCCGCAGGCGCGAGTGGTGACGTCGGGACGCGGCGGGATTTATCCGCGTGGGATTGAGGTTGGGAGTTGGATTATGCTCGAGGCAAATGAGGAGGGCGTTCAGGAGGGGCGGGTGCAACCGATGGTGGATTTTTCAGGATTGGAGGATGTATTTATTCGCTGTGAAAAGTGAGATTGTCCAACTTATTTTTTACGCGATGAGTCTCGTTTTTGGCGGGGCTTTGGAGGAGATGTTGCCGAAGTTTGTTGGGGTAGGCTTTCCGATTGCGTTGGCGATGGTGATGGTTGTGGCGGCGCGGCGGACGATGCCGGCGATGGTGGTGTTTGCGTGTGCGGCGGGGGCGATGGAGGATGCGCTTTCGGGGTTGCCGGTGGCGACGAGTGCGAGTTTCTTTTTGGCGGTGGCGGCGCTTGTGAGGTTGCCGATGGTGCCGCGCGGGGCGTTGATGATTTTGGCGTTTCCATTTTATCAGTTGTGGTTGAATGTGTGGGATTCGGGATTGAATGGGAGCGTGTTCAATCGGGTGCTGTTGGCGGTGCCGATGGGGATTGTAGTGATTTGTGTGGTGGCGATTTTGATGAAGTGGTTGGAGAGGAAGGTGGCGATTGATGAAGAAGTTTGAGTCGATCGTGAGTGACCTTTCGTGTTGGGCGACGATGATGGTGTTCATCGTGGGGCTTGTGGTGCTGGGGGTGCGGTTGAAGGCGGTGCAGGTGGATGGCGCGGCGGATTACAATTATGAGAATACGCGGCAGTCGGTGAGGCGGGTGCAGACGGCGGGGATGCGCGGGCGGATATTGGATGCGAAGGGGCGCGTGATGGCGGATAATCGGAGGTCGGTTTCGATTGTGTGTCATGCGGAGAAATTTCAGAAGCGGACGTGGGAGAAGACGACGGCGGAAATTGCCGCGGCGATTGAGAGGGTTGGGGCGGAGATTGGGTGCGCGGCGAATGTGACGACGAATGCGATCCGGCGGCATGTGAGGCAGGCGTTGGCGATGCCGTTTGTGGTATGGCGCGATGTGGATGAGGAGGTACTCGCGAGGTTTTTGGAGCGTGAGTTTAGGCTGGATGGATTTTCGGTTGTGGAGACGGAGGAGAGGGTGTATCCGAATGGACGGTGCGCGGCGCATTTGCTGGGGTATGTGGGGCGTGATGTGCCAGTGTCGGAAGCGGGGGATGAGCGGTTCAATTTTAGTGATCGCGAGATGCGTGGGCGGAGCGGGCTTGAGATTTATTACGATAGTTTTTTGCGTGGGTGCGCGGGGGAGAAGAAGGTGCTCGTAGATGCGCGTGGGTTTGCGATTCGCGAGCGGGTTGTGACGGAGGCGAGGAGGGGGCCTGATTTGGACGTGACGATTGATTTGGATATTCAGAAGGCGGTGGAAAAGCAGCTGGAGGGCGAGAAGGGTGCGTGCGTGGTGATGGATCCGCGGACGGGTGCGATTTTGGCGTATGCGAGTGCGCCGACGTTTGATCCGAATGAGTTTGTGCCATTTTTGCCGCGGGCGTTGTATGAGGGTTTGGCGAAGGATCCGGATAAGCCGCTGGTGAATCGGGCGTCGGGCGGGATGTATGCGCCGGGGTCGACGTTCAAGCCGATTACAGCGTTGGCGGGATTGCGTGCGGGGCGTTCGGCGGAGGAAGAGTATTTTTGCACGGGCGTGTTTCAGTATGGGACGATGAAGTTGCATTGTTCGAGTCGGTGGGGGCATGGGGCTGTGGGGGTGCGGCGGGCGCTGGTGAAGAGTTGCAATTCGTACTTTTGTAATATGGGCGTTGAGATTGGGACGAACGCGGTGATTCGCGCGGCGCGGGAGTTGGGGCTGGGCGCGAAGACGGGCGTTGATTTTGGTGTGGATTATGCGGGGGTGGTGCCGGATGCGGAGTGGAAGGAGCGGACGTATCATGAGCGGTGGTATCCGGGGGATTTGCCGCAGATGGCGATTGGGCAGGGGATGCTTTTGGTGAGTCCGTTGCAGATGGCGCGTGTGGCGGGTGCGATTGGGACGGGGTATTTGGTGACGCCGCATTTCAAGTTGGATGTGGAGGCGGAGAGGGTGCCGCTGAAGTTTACGCGTGGGCAGTTGGAGGTTGTGCGGGAAGGGATGCGGCGCGTGGTGAGCGAGAATGATGGCACGGGGCGGCGCGGCGGTGAGGGCGTTCCGGTCGCGGTTGCGGGTAAGACGGGGACGGCGGAAGTTGGACATGGCGAGAAGAAGCGGAAGAATACGTGGTTCATTGCGTATGCGCCGGCGACGAATGCGATTCCGACGGTGGCGGTTGCGATGGTGATTGAAAATGGGCAGTCGGGTGGCGGGACGACCGCGCCGAAAGTGGCCGAAGTCTTGAAGGCGGTGTTCTTATGAAGTGGACGCTCAAAGGCTTTAATTGGTTGATGTTTCTCGCGATGCTGGCGCTGATTGGTGTTGGGACGACGGCGATTTGGTCGGCGGGCACAGCGCGGGCGGAGACGATCTTCCACGGGATGTGGTTGAACAATTTGTCGACTGCGATGGTGGGGCTGGTCATTTATTTTGCGCTGGCGTTGATGGACTATCGGAGGCTGCTGGACTTTTTTGCGGCGCCGGCGTATATCGCGGCGATTACGTTGTTGGTGCTGGTGCTACTCGTGGGGTCGACGGTGTATGGCGGGAAGCGGTGGTTGTGGTTTTTCCAGCCGAGCGAGATTTCGAAGTTGTGCGTGATTGCGTTTTTGGCGCATGTGGCGAGTCGGTTGAAAGGGTTCAAGGGGTTTTGCATCGCGGCAGTTATTATTGGGGTGCCGGCGATTTTGATTTTGAAGGAGCCTGATTTGGGGACGACGTTGACGTTGGTGCCGGCGACGCTGTTGATGTTGTTTGTTGCGCGTGTTTGGCGGCGTGGGCTTGTGACGTTTTTTGCGATTGGGGCGTTCGCGGCACTTCTTATTTTGGGGGCGGTGTATGAGGCGGAAAAGCCGGGCGTGGCACCTACGAGGCGCGAAATGATTTTGAAATATTTGCCGCTCAAGAATCATCAAATTCGCCGCGTCAAAGTGTTTCTCTTTCCAGAGGAGGACTTGATGGGGGCGGGGTACAATTTGCGTCAGGCCAAGATTTCGATTGGCTCGGGCGGCTTTCTCGGCAAGGGGATACGCAAGGGTGAGACGAATCACCTGAAGTACTTGCCACAGGCAATTTCGATGAACGACTTTATTTTCTGCGTGTATGCGGAAGAGACGGGATTCGTCGGATCTTTGGTGCTGCTGACGTTGTTTGGGATGGTGCTCATCCCAGGCGCGTGGGTGGCGATTACAACAACGGACGGACGCGGGCGGCTCCTGGCGCTCGGCATATCGACGCTCATCTTCGCGCATGTGTATGTGAACATCGCGATGTCGATTGGGCTTGTGCCGATTACGGGATTGCCCTTGCCGTTTATTTCGTCTGGGCGCACCTTTTTAATTACGGTGATGTCTGGACTTGGTCTTATTCAAAGTGTAGCGATACACGGAAAGGTTATTAAATGATAAACTTGTTTGGTTGGTTGAAGCGCTCAAAGATGCGGCGCGAAATTATTGTGAATGTGGAGAAACTTGAGACACGCGTGGCGGTGACGGAGAATGGTCGCCTCGAAGAATTCATGGTTGAACACCCGGAAGAAGAGCGCCTTGTTGGCAGCGTCTTCAAAGGGCGCATCCAGAATCTCGAGAACGATTTGCAAGCTGCATTCGTTGACATCGGCCTCAAGAAAAACGCGTTCCTTCATTATTGGGATATGACGCCTGATGCGGATTCAATTCTGGATGAAGATGACGGCGGGAATTCTGCCGCGCGTGGGAATGGACGTAAACCGCCGCGCCTTTCGGATGAGGAAGTTGCCAAGCTCTTTCCTCCGGGAGCCGAAATCATCGTTCAAGTGACGAAGGGACCGATTTCGACGAAGGGTCCGCGCGTGACGGCGAACTTGTCTATTCCTGGGCGCTACCTCGTGATGATGCCAGGCGCCCACGTCCGCGGCGTTTCCAAAAAAATTGGTGACGCGACCGAGCGCCGCCGTTTGAAAACAATTCTCGATCGTTTGCCGCTTCCTGATAATGTGGGGCTCGTCGTGCGCACGGCGGGGCAAGGCGCGAGCGCGAAAGCGTTTGCACGCGATCTTCGCAACTTGCTTTCCATCTGGAATGAGATGCAGGCGAACACGAAGAACTTGCGCACGCCCTGTTGTATCTTCCAAGAGCCGGACCTCTGCGAGCGCGTCGTGCGCGATTGGCTCACCGAAGATGTGGACGCGATCATCATTGATGACGAGAAGAGCTACGAGGCGATGCGTGATGTGACGAGCCGCATTTCGCGCCGTGCGAAGGCGAAGATTCGCCGCTATGATGGTGGCACGGGCATCTTCGAGCATTATGGACTTGAGCGCCAAATCGATACGGCCTTTGCGCGGCAAGTTCCGCTCAAGTCGGGTGGCTACCTCGTCATTGATGAAACCGAAGCTTTGATCGCGGTGGACGTCAACACGGGCCACCACAAGGGGAATGGCTCGCAAGAGGAAGCCATCCTTGAAGTTAACCTTGAAGCCGTCGAAGAAGTTGCGCGGCAGTTGCGCCTTCGCAATGTGGGCGGGCTCGTTGTCCTCGACCTCATTGACATGAAATCGCGCAAGCACCAGAAGCAAGTCTACCGCGCTCTGCGTACAGCCTTGAAGCGTGACCGTGCGCGTACGAACGTCCTTGAAATTTCGGAGCTCGGTCTTCTTGAAATGTCGCGCCAGCGCCAGGAAGAATCCATTCTTTCGATGCTCACATCGACCTGCCCGTATTGCCATGGGCACGGCGTCGTCAAATCGCCAATGGCCATTTCTATTGAGATTCAACGCCGCTTGACGACACTCCTCAAGCGTGCCGAAATTGAGAAGAAGCCGTTTGAGCCGAAGATTCTCATCGCGCCGCAAGTCATGCAACGTTTGCGCATGGAAGATAGCGCCGTTTTGACCGAACTGCAGAACACGTACAACACGCGTCTCAGCTTTGTTTCGGAACTTCATCGTCACCCAGAATCCTTCGCGATCCTGGATAAAGCAACCTCCAAAGTCCTCTATTCACAATCATGAAAACATCTACACTCTTCGCCTTTTTGGCCGTCACTTGTGTGACATCTTCTGCGACTTTTGCCGCGGAAAAATTGCGCGTCACAGCCGACCGCGTGGCCGCCGATCGTACGACCGAATCGCTTGTCGCCTCGGGCCATGTTGTCGCGGTTTCAAGGCCTTATCGCCTCGAGTCGGATTACCTTAAAAAGGATGGTGAGGACCATTACATCCTCAACGACCCGACGATGCTCACGACCTGTACGAACGCCCCTGGATGCCGTCACTGGCGCATCGATGGCGGCGTTGAATATCAAGACGGTGAGTACGCCATCGTCCAGAACGCGGTCCTGCGCTTCTGGGAAATCCCCATCTTTTGGCTTCCCTATTGGTACTACACAATCGACGGAGAGGACGGCCTGCGCACGATGCCCGGCTACACCTCGCGTTGGGGCGCTTACCTCCTCAATAAGTACGTCTACCACATCATGGGCGACCGCACTTACAAAGAAGGCAGCTATTTCCTCCGCGGCAATACTCGTTTCGATATGCGCTACGAAAACGGCTTCGCTCTCGGCCAAACCCTCAACTGGCAGCTCGGCGATTATGGCCTTGGCAAGTTCAAGGTCTACTACGCCTGGGATTGGTCCGACGAATATGACAAAGGCTGGTATTCCTCCGACAACAATTGGCGCAACTGGGGCAGCGAAGTCCCCGACAATCGTTACGGCATCGAACTCCAACACCGCTGGGAAGTGACCGAGCGCGATTCCATCCGTCTTGCGGGCTCAATCTACAGCGACTCCTATTTTCGTTCTGACTTCCTTCGTAGCTCCTTCTTTGGCATTCGCAACCAATTCATCGGCCACAACTCCAACGAACTCGCCTGGGAGCACATTGAAAATGCGTGGGGCACAGGCGTAAGCGTCTCGGGTCCGCTCAATGATTTTTACGGCGGCACCGCGCGCCTCCCCGAATGGTTCCTCGACGTCGCGCCGACGCCCATTTGGAACCTCCCGCTCAACTACGAATCCTCTACACGTGTGGGCTACCTTCATCGCCAATCGGCTGTCTACGGCAACACTGTGACCGACTACGCCTTCCGCGAAAATCCAGGCGAATGGGCGCGCTACACAACCTTCCGCCTCGACACCTATCATCGCGTCACCGCGCCATTCAAAGTCGCGGACGTCCTCTCTGTCGTCCCGCGCGTCGCCTACCACGGCACCTACTGGAACAACAGCGGCAACACCATCCTTGATGGCAAAGGCTCCGCTGGCAAAACGGGCGATTCCATCGTGCGCTCCATCCTCGAAGGCGGCATCACATTTGCCGCGCGCGGTACGGGCGACCTCTCCGATACCTGGCAACACATGATCGAACCTTACGCCGACGTCCTCGCCCAAAAGGCTTGGTACTCTGGCCTCAGCAATAATTCGCGCCCCTACGTCTTCGATTCAATCGATGCTTCTACCGATTGGTTCGACCAATTCGCAGGCCGCTCGCGCAACTTGCCCTATACTTGGTGTGGCATCACGCCCGGCATCCGCAACGCTTTCCGCGAAGCAAACGACCGCGGCACTTTCCGTGATGTCTTTGACTTCGATGTCTACGTCGCGCTTCAATGCAATTCCGCCGATTGGACCACGGGCGACCGCTTCCATCGCCTCGCCGAACCCGGCAAGCCCAACTACGGCACGGACGGCCTCTCCGCCTACCCAGGCGTGCGCCTCCGCTACTTCCCATCGCCCGACATGGCCCTCCTCGGCCGCATCGAATACGATGGCGATAACAGCCGCGTCGCAACTTCTGAATTCGCCTGGCAACATCGCCTCGCCAAAACGTTCTCCTATAGCCTCGACTTCCAATCGGGCGACTATCGTTGGTGGGACTTCTCTTCTTCGCCGCGCATCGTCACAAACTTTCTCAATCGTCATTTCGAAAGCGACGACTTCAACTGGGTGCGCTACAACTTCGTCACCCTCCGCTTCGAACACGAACTTTGCGACGCTATCGTCTACAGCCCTTACATCCGTTGGGACTGCACACTCGGCGAACTCGATGAAGTCGGCACCTGGATTGACTACCGCACCGACTGCCTTGGCTTCCGCCTCATCCTCTCCTACGAGAACAGCGTCACGCGCATCGATGGTTCGGAATACGACGATGATTGGCACATCGGTTTCTACATCTATCTGCGCGCCATCGGTCCCTCCATGGGCTCCGTCTTTGGCGACTAATTCCCACTATGCGTAAACATCGTCCCAACGCAATCGAACGCCTCGAAAGCTACCTCGTCAAACTCATTCAAGAGAAAGGCGCGGATAAGGACCAACCCTTTTCCATCCGCGTCCTCCTCGCCTTCCTCAAAGGCGTGAGCTTCATTTTTGCCGCGGTCGTTTCCATTCGTGACGCGTTCTATCGTTGGGGCATCTTGCGCCGCTTCCCCTTGGGCGTGCAAGTCATCTCCATCGGCAACGTCACCGCGGGCGGCACAGGCAAAACCCCTGTCACCGAAATTTTCGCCCGCACCCTCGCCGCCGAAGGCCGCCGCGTCGCCATCCTCTCGCGTGGCTACCGCCGTAAAGAAGCGCCCCTCTGGCAACGCATCTTCACACAAGTCATCGAACCGCCACTCGTCGTCTCCGACGGCAAACACCTCCTCCTCGATTCCGCCACCGGCGGCGATGAACCCTACATGCTCGCCTCCAACCTCCCCGGCGTCGCCGTCGTCGTCGACCGCAATCGCGTCAAGGCAGGCCGCTACGCCATCAAACGCCTCGGTTGCGATACCCTCATCCTCGACGATGGCTTCCAATACAAAAAACTCAAGCACTCTATCGAAGTCGTCCTCGTCGATTCCACCAACCCCTTCGGCAATGGCAACATGCTTCCCCGCGGCATCCTCCGCGAAAGCGCTCGCCATATCCGCCGCGCCGATGTCATCTTCCTCACAAAGTGCCGCGGCGATGTCTCCTCTGTCCGCGACGAAATCCGCCGCTTCAATCAACACGCCGATATCATCGAATGTAATCACGAACCCGCTGTTCTCAAGGACGTCTGGAGCCGCGAAGAATTCCCGCTCTCTTGGCTCCAAGGCAAAACCACGTGCACCCTCTCAGGCATCGCCTCTCCAAAAGGATTCGAAAACTCGCTCCGCCATCTCGGCGCACGCGTCATCTGGTGCGAACGCTACGCCGACCACCACCGCTACGAATCATCCGAAATCCTTTACGCCCTCAACCGCACAGCCGATATGGGCGCGGACGCCCTCGTCACCACAGAAAAGGACGCCGTCCGCTTCCCGCGCTTCGAGACCTCACCCGTCAAATGCCTTTACCTCCGCATCCAAATCAAAATCCTTTCTGGACGCGAAAGCTTCACGCAAATCATCAATCGCATCTGCTTCCGCTAACCAGCGCTAAAGTATTTCCCACCAACCACCCGCGTACTCCGCCGCGCAACACATTTAGCTCAATTATCAAAATCAGTGCATCGTCATTCCAACGCCACTGCCCATCAGCGAGCATCCAGCCCCTGCCAGCGCACCCAAAAGCGCACCCAAGAACCCATACAACGCCTCCAAAAACTTCTTCC
>CAVGIZ010000077.1:0-10819 GCA_963629255.1 Anaerovoracaceae bacterium | reverse complement strand
AACCAAATCTGCCGCGCTTGCGACAACTTCATCGCCTATTAATCGCCTGAGTAGATCGACTTCGGTTTAAGCTTCTCAATGGCAATCGGCGCAATACGCGAATCAATCGACCACTTATAGAAGATGATGTCGGAGAACTTACTCCAGCCACGCGTCCAAATTGCCGCGGCCTCATCCTTTGGATCCCAAACATCAATCTCTGAAGTATAATCATCCGCAAAACTACCCGAACGATTCGTCTTCGTCTCATCTGGCTGGAACGTAAACCACCTGAGCGGCGCTTGATACCCAAGATCGCCCGAACGCTCCGCCACAATCTTGAACGTCACCGACGTCCAGCTACCACCATCCGCACTTGTCTCACCTGGTGTAAGCCCACGCAAAATGTACGGCGCATAAACTGCCGCGGTCGAATCCACTTCATTCGTCAGCATCATCGTCACCTTGACGCGCACATTGGTCACGCACGGATCAATCATCCTCTGCACGCTATCCAAATTGATATTCGCCGCGAACACCCCGCCCGTCTTGGTCGGGTCCATATCAAGCCAATACATACTCGTCAGCGTCAAATTCGTTTCAAAGCTTCCATTGAGCTCGCGGAACTTGCCCAGGCAAATCTCACCAGGATTCTCAAATTCCTCGCCCCAATAATTTTTGCCGCGCTCCAGCCAATCCATGACGGCCGGCGTATACGGATTCGAATCATCCAATCCATATTCTTCACGCAAATCTTTCCGCGGCTGGGCAAGCGCGACCACGGTCACATTATTCGATTGCCCCGCGCCCACATTGACGACAACGTTACCCGTGCGGCCCGTATATTCTGCCGCGAGCGTCCCATTCGTCGTGACGGACTTGATTTCCCACCATTCCGCAACCTTGTAAAGAATGTTCGTACCTTCCCCGCCGCGACGCGTCATCGCCATCGCCGACTGGGTCGAATCCACAATCTCCGCAAACGTTTGCAAAATCTTACCATTCGAATCCACTTCCGCACGCACCACCATCAACGATCCATTCGGATAAAGCACATAACCAAGCGGAATAATCTGCCCCTTATTGACGCGGCCCGGCGTATGCTGAACGGCGTTGCTCCAATCATTCGAGGTCGCGCCGATGCCCGTCAAAACGCTCAGCGATTTATCACTTTGAATGCCCTTCGGAGGATCTTCTTCACATCCAATATAGAAGAACTTGCTTTCGGGCATGGACGCGTTCAAAATCGCAGTCACATTTGTCCCAGAACGTGTGTACTCATACCGGCCTGTCGAATACCAGTTCGTGCCTTCAAGAACAATTTCCTCTTCCACGATTTGCGACGGGCGAATCAAGCGAAGGCCAATCGGCCGCGTCGAAGTCAGCGTGCCAGAAGAGCCATACTTGCGCCAGGTGCCATCAATCGCGCCAGGGGTCGAATCCCACGTCTTGGCATCGCGCGTCTCGGGGCTTTGCGCCGTCAAGAAAACGTAATCATTCGTCAAATAATCAGTTGTCTCCGTGTAACTCTTGGTGGAAGGAATGTAACCCGAGCCCGTATCCGTCGAGCTAAATGTGAAGAGGCGATTGGTTTGATAGTTTTCATCGATGTATTCCACGCGCCAATTGTCGAGCGCCTGGGCATACGGCGCGGCAATTTCAATGTACTGATTCGTCTCGCCAAAGTAGATATAGCTGCTGCGACCATCCCACAAGTTCACTTCGTTGAACCACACGCGATGCGGCGCAATCGTATCAAGAATCGTATAGGCCGAGAATCCATTCCAACGCTTGTTGTAATCAATTGGCGCATACCAATCAGGCCGCGTCCATTCACCCGACTTGAGCGAATTCGTTTGTTCCGTCCCGCTCAAATCGCTGAAGACAATTTCTGCTGAGTATTGAACAATCTGCGGAGCATCATCCATCGCTTCCACAATGGCACTCGCGGAATTAATCATACTGCCGCGGAAAATCATACTTTCGCCTTCAGCCAAAGAAAGTTCCGCGCACTTCGCATCAGAATTGCCGCGCCAATTATCAAAACCCCACGGCGTCGCCTTTGTGTACCAATGGAAGAGGACGCGCGGCTTCTTCGTCGTAACATCAATTTCATCTGGCAACTGACGCTTTTCAATTTGCGCCTGCACGGTCCAAGCCTCGCCAATCAAAGGTTGCGCATCACACGTCAAAATGTTCGTGCACACCTTATCATTTTCAAGTCCATCGCGGAATGGATAGATATAGACAAATCCCATCGTCGGGCGCACCGCTTCGCAAACCATCACTTCATCAATCAAAACGCGTACAGGCTCCGAACCCTGTTTCGGCGAAGGCCCCGGATGCAAAACTTTCTTCACACCCGTCACCGCCAAGCGGAAGGCGCTGTACTTATCATTCTTCGATTGGTACGTATAAGTCGTATAATAGGTGTTCGTCACAACGAAGCGTTGAAGCGCAACCCACTTGCCATCATCGCCTTCCGTGCCAACCGTTGCGCCATACAATTGAATTTCCGCAAGCTGCGCCGATTCGTCATTATCATACCGCCGCGCCCGGAACGAAATCTCACCCACAATGTTAGAAGTGAAGGTCGGCGTCTGAACAAACGGCATATGCTGAACAATGACTTCCTTATCATCTTCCGAAATGTCATCCACGACCGAATTATTGAGCGCCAAGGACAACCCCACATTTTCAACGTCGTACGCCACGTCTGGCAGATACGAACGAAGACCCTGATCGTAATCATTCGAGAAATCAAGCGTACGCAAGTTCCAGCCCCACCAGCTGGACAAATCAAGCGTCGGCTCATCACGCACCAAAACCTTCGTAATCTCAATCTCGCCAAACTTCGCGGTATCCGTTTCATCTGCGACCGCCGCCACCATCGCGGGATCAAGCACAATTCGCACAAGCCCAACGACACCATGGAGCCCCAAGTAAACGCTCCGCATCCCGCTCTTACGTTCATCATCCGTGCAAGCCGAGAAATCAAAGTTCGTCACAGTCGTCCAAGAACTTTCGTTCAAGTTCTTCGTGATATTCCGAATATCCTGCCCCACCTTCAAATTGTTCGTGGCAATCTGCACAAGCAAATTCACATTCGGCTGGGCATTCACATAATTGAATGCAATCATGCCAAGACCCTGCCCACGCTTGGTGCCATTCCAGTTCTCGCCGCCATCCATGAACGGCGAACGAATAGAGCTGGGTGTCCCTTCTTGCGTCCGCTTCGCAGAAAGTTTGACGCGGTTCCCCGTCACAATGCCAGATGTAAACACAAAGTTGGATGGGAAGCCCGAACCCGACTCGCCAATCGCATAACCCGTCGTATCGCCTTCGCCAAAATTATCGCCGCGCCATTGCGTAAACGAAATGTCCGTCAGCACAACATCCGTGCGCGCCGAATCGGTCGGACCCGCTGTCTTAATTTGAATCGAATGATCCGTCGTCTCATAGAACGGAATCGTAAAGGTCGTGCCCGATTTCAAAACTCCGCCGAAGTTGTCCACCGTCCGTGTCGCGACAGTTTTCCAATCAGCCTTACCCTTGCTACCCAATTGAATCTCCACATCTTGCATCGGCACCGTCGCACGCAAACCATAAATACTTGAGTCTCCTGAACCTTCTTCAAAATCTTTCATACGGTTTTCATCAATGGCCCAATTATCATTCGCGACGATGTCATCTCGACAACGCTCTTTCGAAGCCGTAAATTGTGTAGATGTATCCTTAGCATAGCATGGTTTATCCGTTGCAACTTTAGCAGGATCAATCTTAGCATCTTTATACTCTGGGAATTTACCATAGTAAGCTGGATTGATAAAAATGCCCTCGCAATTCGCAGAAAGAACACCATACGCACCTGCCTTCGGACGATTCGCACTTGTGTCGGCATAGCTGATGCAAACCCAATTATTATCCTCAGCAGGATCAGCAGTAGGATCCAAACCATCACCTGCCTTATCATACTGCACCCCCACAACAACAAGCGTCTTATCCGTTTCAGCCTTTGCCGCAATATAGAAACCTAAAGCTTTCTTAGACAACTCGGTCGTATTAGGAATTTTGATTGCGCCATTCCTAAGATCAACACCATTTGAACTGATGCTATTCGTAACCGCACCAATCAATTCGCAATCCACATAGCCGCGCGAATTCTTAGCCCACCGATAGAGGCACAATCTTTGCCGCGAACGATCCACACCTGTAAAGGCTTTCTTGTTCGTATCATAGTAGCCATCCAACTGTTCCCAGCGCGCTTCGTAGCACCCTTCTTTCGAGCGATAGAATGCAACAATGGACACACTTGCATTGCCCGCAAAAGAGCAATTTGATTCCGCATCAAATGCCGCCTTTGTGAAGAAGGTGTAATCCGTCAATTCATTCGGGGCCTTTGCTTCCGAATAGCAGAAATCGTAGAAATCAATCGTCTGGGCGAGACGTGCCGTAAACGAAACCGAGCCAATGCCGCGCGGTTCAACCGAAGGCGAAATCAATTGCAAGTACCCCTTACCGCAACCTTCCATTTGATAAGCAAGCCCCGCATTCTTGAAATAATCACCATCCGTACGGCTGGGACGATACCAACGTGCAACCCACATACCAGGACCCGCCGTCCAGCCATTCGGCGAAATCGCACTTGTAAAGGATTCATATCCGCGATATCCGCCCACGTCAGATTGAGCCGTCACATTTTCAAACGATTCTTCCCATTCTTCGTTTTCACTAGGCGTATCCGTCCAAGTTCCAAATGCCTCGCGATATTCTTTCATCTTAGGCGAAGTGCCGCTCTTCTTATCGTTCTGAGTCGAGCTACCCGTGAATTGGCCATTTGGACTTGCCGCGTCATTCCAAGTCTTGAAGTTTTGGTAATCAGCATGCGTAATGGTTAACGTCTTCGTTTGATCATCGAGTTGCAACATCAAGTATCCTGTGTAAGCATCACATGGCATCTGGCCCCACGAGGATTCCGTTCCTTCCGTGACCGATGGGCTATCTGGGAGCGACTTCACTTCGCGATTGGCAATCCACCAATTGGTCATGCAATTCAAATCTGCCGCGGTCGCATCAACTGGAATTTCAGATTCCAACCGATAATAAATTCCGTTTGCGTTCGCATTGAGCGTTGGAACAAATCCACGCCAGGTGTGCGGTCCGACAACTTCCATTTCCGTCCGCGTCACTTCACCATCCGCGGAAAGTTTTGTCGCAATCGTAAAGCTACGATAATCGCTCGCGCCCGCACGCAAACGAACAAACCAGTTCGTCCCCAAGCTCGGCAACCATTCCGCACGCTCCAGGCGATTCGTCCTAAAGCGTACTTCTTCAGAATAATCGCCCGTCGGCTTCGCCACGCCGCATCCCGAATAATCTTGATAGGAATAGGCTGGCGCCTGCATCGTGAAATCATAGAAAAATTCAAGATCGCCTTCTTGACCTGGCAACTGCAACGAATCAGCCGAAACAAAATCTGCCGCGTCTGGATCCAAATACACTTTCTTCCAAGATCCATCCTTCGGATAAAATTGCTGGTTCAAATACCGCCAACGATAGTTCATTCGCGCCGACGAAATGAAGTTGACATCTGGAACCGTAACTCCCGCGGTCACCACTTTCTCGGCCCGTGCCCGCGCCTTAAGATCCGTCGCCGTCGCAGCTGGAAACGCATCCGAGAAGGAGCATTCCTGTCCCAGCACTTGCTTCCCCACGCGCGTCTCATCATAATACCCCGCCGGCTTCAAATTCGCATACATCGGCGGCGGCGAAGCAATGATGTTATCAAGAAGAAGAAGACTTTGTATGGCATCCTCATCGCCAAGCTTGCCACTTGCATAATACAAAGAAGAACGACGAATACGAAAGCGAATAGGACAACGCTGATTTACCACAGCGCAACCACGCACAAACTTATCTGTTTTTCCGCCACCTTTCGTTCCAAGTAATTCAACTAAATCTATTTCCTGTGTTGCTTCCCCCGTCTGAAATTCATCCGTCCCATTTTTCACTAACGGAATAATGTTGACTGGTTCCCACTTGCCGTCCAAGTATTCATAATTATCACCACAATTCTCATCAGTCGGGATCTCCCCCGATACTGTCTCCGTCGCAACTTCAACGACGAGTCTAAAAGAGTTTGCTGAACTTTGGTAACCATTCACCGCATCAAAATAAATTGTCCCTATCCCATTTGTATAGCAAGGAGAATAAACACATGCATTTGTAGAATTCAAAAAGATAATATTTGCGACTTCATTCGAAGAGGCTGCAATCAATACATCTGCCGACATCTTTTTCGAAGTCTCCGACCATGGGAGATAATTCATCGCAGTCATCGGCAATACTGCCTTCTTGGTCTTATTATATGTATATGCATTCCCTATACGCGCACGAGTCAATCTCCAAATCACGGAACCATCCGAGCCATAAAGTGTGTGCTCCTTGCCCTTCTGAATATATGGGAATGCGGATGTAAATTTATATGCTTCTATACTATGGACCCAATAAGTTCCAAATTTCTCAGGATCAGTTATCCAATACCCCTGCCCAGTTATAGGCTCTAATCCATTTCCGCCCGTATCGTCATTGACCAACAAAATACGCCCATCCGCCGTATCCCCGACCGACGTAATAGGATTACTCCCCAACACTTCATACTCAAGTTGATATTGTCCGCCCAACAAAGTATAATCATCTCCCAGGCCCGACATCCTGAAAATCGCGGCATAAGTTCCGCCCGCAAGTGGCATCTCACTCACTTCTGCCCCACGCGGCAGTTTACGATAAGTAACCGCCACATTCCCCACGCGGAGTTCACCTTCTGAAACCACGCCTGGCGTTGTCCCCTCATCCCATGAACTCTGCGAAATAGACGGCTCCATCACCCAGTAGTTAATCCACACACCATTGCTATTGACAAGCCCATAGTCACCCGCATCACCAACCCGCGCCACACTTGCAACTCCTGGATAATTCAAGCTTGTCGGCTCTTCCACCTTCTCATGCCAATACATCCGAATAGGATTTGCCGCGGTCGCGGATTCAGGCAAACGAATTCGAACGGAAGATTCTCCAGATGCATTCCAAACCAAATTGGAATAATTCAGCAAAACATCATCCTTTGAATCCTCTGTCGGCGAATAAACAAATCGGAAGGAGTTATCTTTCTGTCCACTCGTACGTGCATACGAAAAGCCTGGCATTTTATCTTCCGAAATCTTAACATCCACCGCCCCCAAAACCGTGTTCGTGATATCAATAAAATCTGTGTACTCTTCCGATGGATGCTTCCAAATACGAAACGCCGAAATCGCTTCCGCTTCAAACCAATTTGTACCTTCCGCAATAAATGCCCTTACCTCGTACGCTCCAGCCTCCGTTGGCTGAATTGCAGACCAGTCCGTTGCATCCGCCCCGCGATAATAATATTTGACCTCGGAAACCTGACCATTTTTTACTTCCGTCACCGTTGGTAGACATGCCGTAGCGCTCTCTTGCCAATCAGATAAACTCAACCCGTAGATCTCTTTTGTGCCCTTCTCAATCTTCCAATCTCCCGACACATCACCAGTTCCACCCAATTTCCAAACACAGTTAATCTGCGATCCCGAATTATACTTCAAAGAAGCAACAAACTTATACGACCCAGCATCTGTTTTTTCGCCATCCTTAATCTCATAAAACTGAGCATCCCCTGGAACAGAATTCTCATACCCAACCTTCTCCGTCCCATCATAAATAAGCCCCGTACGCGCAACAGGCTCATTGACAACCTTTTGTGCAATCGTCCAATTAAATGTCTTTGCCTCTGTCGTGTCATCTGCCCATTCGAGCCCCGATTTAAGTGTCGCCGTAAATGAGTAACTCCCCGCATTCGTCGCGCTCTCATCGCCCTCAATCGTATAAAACGCCCGATTCGGATCGTCCACAGCAAATGCATGCTGCTCCCCATTATTGAAAACGAGACCCGATGTAAGTTCTGGAATCTTAACACCTCCTTTAAGATACACCGTAACCCGCACAATCAACGTGCCGCACCCGCCATGTCCAGCCACAGCGGTTTCATACGTACCGCCGCCGCCACCACCACCACCAAACCCATCATCTCCGTTGACTTCCGCGAGGTCTGCGGACGAAACATGACCAGCTTTATTGCCACCAAGTCCCTTGCCACCGCCGCCTTTGCCGCCATAACTTTTCTTCGCCATTGTTGTGGTCATGTGTCCACCACCACCACCACCACCATAATACGTCTCCACACCTGAAATGTCACACGCAATACCATCACCACCGTTTGCACCAGTTGACGCCCCCGCAGGCGTCACACCCGCTGTACCTGCGCCGCCACCACCCGCGCCACAAAGTAGCTGAGTTCCTCCTCCGCCATCACACCCTTGACTTCCAGTCCCACCAACACAATTTGCAGGCTTCTTCGTCCCATCATAACTCTTGGACCCGCCGCCGCCACAACCGCCAGACAAACCATCGCAATTCGCACCACCGCCGCCGCCACCAATGGCCGGCGTAATTACATCAACTGAATTTTGCTTAAGAAAAGTATCTCCACCATTCCCACCGGGATTCGCCACATTTGTACCACCTTCACCCGCAACACCACCAGCACCAATCGTGATAGCATATTCCCCTTTGAGAATCAAATTGTTTGTAATGACAACACCACCGCCGCCACCACCAGCACCACCGCCTCGAATAAGTTGCTTTGTATGCGTCACCCGTCCACCCCCGCCGCCGCCGCCAACCGCCAAAATCCGCGCCGTCGCCGCCTTCGGCAAAACCAACTTCCCACCCGCCGTCACATTCGTGTACGTAATCACCAAATCCCCATCCACCCAATTCGTCTCGCCACCATCAAACTTGACCAGCCCCGCGGCCAAATCATCCTGCATATCTTCCCACACACTCGCCGCGCGCGCGACAAAAGCACCCCCCACGCAGACCGCCGTCACCAGCAGCCTCCGCACGAGCGCCCCACTCAAAATCTCTATCAACTTCGTCTTCATAACTCTATCTCCCGCGGCGCTTTTCCCGCGGTTTTTCTCAACGGTCGCGACCTGAGGGTACAGTTCGCCCATCTTGAATCAACGCAAATTATAGCATATTTCGCCGCGACTTTCAACCCCCAATCGCACTTTTTTTCACTTTTCCTCCACCTCCATTCAACCCTTTCCCCTACTGCAAACGCATAATAAATGGCGGTGGCGGCGCCTCTGTCGTCTCAAATTCCATCCATTCCATATCCGCCGACCCATGCCCTTGCTCATCAAACGCACGCACCCTCCATCTATACCTCGTCCGCGTTTCAAGCCCTCCGACCCTCATCCGCGCCCGCCCGCTACAAAACCTCCTCGCCACCAAATTCGTTACCACACACGCCTCCCGCACCTCCCGCGCAAACCCAACCGCGTCCACCCATACCCGCCGATTCCCACCTTCATAAACCCCTTTTTTTACTAGCGACCGCACCACTATCTCCGCCCCCGCGCTCACCCCCTCCATCCCCATCACATACTCCTTCATCTCGTCCCCAATCACCACCTGCCCTAACTCATTCGTCACCCCTCCCGCAACCCATTGCACCGGCATCACATTCCCCTCCTCCTTGTTCGGATACCGCCGCGCCCTCACCACCAAACTCATCCCCTCATACGTCCCCAACCCAGGCTGCACCACTAGCCCCCCTGCTACCTCCCCCGACCCAATCTGCACCACCCCAACCATGTTCGTCGGCACCTTCAACACCCACCCATGCACACCCTCCCCCAATTCCCACTCCTCCACGTTTCGAGCCTGTCGACCCCCGTTCGCCACCAAATCAAACGTAAAGTTCGTCACATACTCCGCGGCAAATTCTACCTCCTCCAGCCTCTCAACCTCCACACAATTCGACACAATCCCATCCCCATTTTCCCACGCCACCCAAACATCAACCCCATTCGTCTCCACCACCCGACACCCCACCGGACCCCCCGCCAATCCCACCCCAAAAATCCTCGCCTCATAAAAATACGTATTCCCACTCCCCTCCCCCGAATAAAACGAAAACGCCCTCACCCCAGCCCCCGCCGGCCAATCAATCCGCACCTCCTCCTTCTCCCCACTCGCCTGCACCTCCTGCGTCCACACCGAATTCGTCTCCACAACCCCGCCCACCACTGGCGAAAACTTCGTCCTCCGCGCCTTCTCCGTCACCATCGTGTTCTTCAAAATAATTACCACCGACGTCACCGCAAATCCAAAATCCGGCGAAATCACCTGCCCACCTTCCTCCGCACGTATATACGCCGCCTCATTCGACTTATTGAAAAATATCTTCGGACCATACACCCACCCCGTCCCATTCGTCAACCCCTGACTAAACTCCACCTTCACAACCTCCCCACGCCCCACACTCGGCACCCCCACACCCAAAACCACCGCGGCAAAAATCAATAGAACCCATCGCCCCCGCCCCATCCAAGCGGAAGTCTTTTCCATTCTATCAACCCTTCTCATATTGTTTATGCGTCATATTATATCATATTCCCCGCCCAAATGCCAGCACTTTTCTTCCACCGCGGCAAAAATTTTTTCTTCCTGCCCCAATCCAAAACCGCGGCAAAATTTCTGCCGCGGCCCATCGCGTAAGCAATCTAACCTCTCTCCACCTAAATGCCCCCATCGTTGCTTTCGCCCCAAAAGCCCCGCCTAACCTTCGCTCATGTCATACCATCTAAACCAGCTTTCCTGGCTTGATATTGTCATCCGCCACTAAGTTTGTCTTCACCTTCGCGGGGGAGCGGGGGGCGCCGCCCCCCGAAACCTTGGGTCACTGCACCCT
>CAVGIZ010000076.1:0-10845 GCA_963629255.1 Anaerovoracaceae bacterium | reverse complement strand
TAGACAGGCTTTGTGGCAGATGATAATATCAAGCCAGGGAAGCTGGTTTAGATGGTGTAACGTGAGCGAAGGTTGGACAGGGCTTTTGGGGCGGAAGCAGTGATGGGGGCATTTAGGTGGGTTTAGCTGGTTGCTTACGCGGGGAGAAAAAGCGGGGGTGAAAAAGGGGTTGAAAAGAAAAATTTTGGGGGTGTGAAAAAGGGGGTTGAGAATCGGACGAAAATATGGTATAATATACGTCAATGTTTGGATTCTTGAAGAAGAAAGCCTCGAGACCGGTCGTGTATACGCGTCCGGAGCATTGCATTTCTCGTAAGAATATTGATCCAGACGCGTTGAAAGTGCTGTATCGGCTGTCGAGTTTGGGGTATACGGCGTATCTTGTGGGGGGCGGGGTGCGCGACCTGTTGATGGGGCGTGAGCCGAAGGATTTTGATGTTGGGACGAGTGCGAAGCCGAATGAGGTGAAGAAGGCGTTTCGGAATTGTTTTTTGATTGGGCGGCGTTTTCGGTTGGCGCATGTGCGGTTTGGTGAGAAGGTGATTGAGACGGCGACGTTTCGTCAGAACTCGCAGACGGTGGGTGAGATTATTGAACATGCCGCGGAGGGTCCGCTGGAGGACAATACGTTTGGGACGCCGCGGACGGATGCGTATCGGCGGGATTTCACGGTGAATGGGCTTTTTTACAACATCAAGGATTACAGTGTCATTGATTGGGTTGGGGGGATGGATGATATTAAGAAGAAGGTGATTCGTTCGATTGGGGACCCGGCGGTGAAGTTTCAGGAGGATCCGGTGCGGATGATGAGGGCGGTGAAATTTTCGTCGCGCTTAGGTTTCACGATTGAGAAGACGACGCTCGCGGCGATGAGGAAGTACCACAAGTGCATTTTGACGGCGAGTGTGCCGCGGGTGTGCGAGGAGGTGTTTCGGTTGTTTCCGTATGGGCATAGTGCGGAGGCGTTTCGTTTGATGTATGAGGTTGGGATGTTGGGGGATTTGTTGCCGGAGTTGGCGGGTGCGATCAAGCGTGCGGGCGGGATGAAGTGCAAGGTGTGGAAGTATTTGGAGATGTTGGATGTGTACGAGAAGAAGATGGCGGAGGCGAAGTTTGAGGTTGGCAATGCGATGCGCGCGGCAGTTTTGATGACGGTCTTGGCGGATGAGATGAAGGAAGGCGGGGCGCGCGCGGCGATGCGGACGATGGGCGTGGCGCTGAAGATTCCGAAGGCAGTTTATTTTGAGGCGGTGTTATTGATAGAGAGTCGCGCTCGGCTTTCGGCATCGCCCGCACGCGGCAAAAGCCGTTTTATTTACAATCGTGATTTTCTCGATGCGCTGGACTACAACCGGATTGTGTGTCGCGCGGAGGGGAAGGACGAAAACACGCTCAATGAATGGGCGGATCTTTACGAAAAGAAAGGCAAAGAAAGATGAACGAAGAACTCCTGAAAGAAGTCAAGGGATTGATCCCGTACATTGCGATCGCGTTGATTGCGGTGGGCGGGTATTATGGTGTGAAGCATCACATCGAGGCGAAGAAAGTTGCGGCGAGCTCTGAGGTTGTCAATGCGCTGACGGTTGAGGAACTGGAAGGTGCGGTGACGCAGTATGGTTCGACGGCGACGGGGCCTGTTTTAAAGATGCGTTTGGCGAAGCAGTATTTTGATGCGGGGCGTTATGAAGAGGCGTTGGCGCAGTATGAGGAATTGGAGAAGACACCAGCGGAAGGTTTTGAGGATGTGCCTGTTGTGGGCAAGGCGCAGACGTTGGAGGCGATGGGCAAGTATGACGAGGCGCTTGCGATTTTTGAGAAATTTGCCGCGGAGAAGCCGAACAATTATTTGACGTTGACGGCGCAGTTGGGTGCGGCGCGTTGCACATGTGAGAAGGGCGACAAGGATGCGGCGCTCAAGCTTCTTGCGGCGTTGAAGGACGCGACGACGGATGCGATGGCGAAGACGCGGATTGAAGTCACGGAAGACTGCATCAAGCGTTATGTGAAGAAATGAACTTTTTGAGAGAGGTCGGGCGGACGACGCGCCTCATGGTGGCATCGGTCCTCGCATTTGGTTCCGTCTTTCGAAGCCGATCATCTCGAAGTGATTTTGCTGCGCAACTGCACCGAGTGGGCATTTCGACTTTGCCTGTGGTGACAGTTGTGTCGCTTTTTACGGGGATGATATTGGCGTTGCAAGTGGGGCTTGAGTTGCGGCGATTTAATCAGGAGATTTATTTGGGTGCGGCGGTGATGTTGAGTTTGATACGCGAGATGGCGCCGTTTAGTTGTGGGATGTGTTTGGCGGCGTGTGTGGGGTCTGCGATTGCGGCGGAATTGGGGACGATGAAGGTGAACGATGAGATTGCCGCGCTGGAGATTATGTCGATTTCGCCGATACGTTATTTGGCGGCGCCGCGGATTTTGGCGCTCTTGGTAATGGCGCCGTTGGTGGCATTTTTCTGTTGCATGGTGGGGACGATTGGCGGCGGGATTGTGGGCGTGACGCAGCTCGGGGTGGACTTTGGGCAATATGCGTCGAGTGCGCTGACGATGGCGGGGGCGAAGGATTTGTTTTGTGGGCTTGCGAAGGCGGCGGTGTTTGGGTTGGTGATTGGGACGGTGTCGGTGGCGGAAGGATTTGGGACGAGTTTGGGCGCGACGGGTGTTGGGAAGGCGACGCAGAGGTGTGTGATTATTTCGTTTCTTTTGATTTTGATGTTGGGGTATATGATTACGAGGGTGTGCTACCAATGAGTTTGATTGCGTTCGAGAATGTGACGAAGAGTTTCGATGGGAAGCGCGTGTTGGACGCTCTTTCGTTTGAGGTTGAGCGCGGCGAGATTTTGGCGGTGGTGGGTCCATCGGGGACGGGGAAGAGTGTGACGTTGAAGCATTTGGTGGGGCTGATTGAACCGGATGCGGGGCGTGTGATGTTTGATGGTGTGGATGTGGCCAGTTGCAGCGCGGCGGAGTTGGAAGCGGTGCGGCGGCGGATGGGTTATTTATTTCAGAGTGGGGCGCTATTGGCGTGGTTGACGGTGGCGGAGAATGTGGCGTTGCCGCTGAGGGAATGCACGAAGCTCAGCGAGGACGAGATTGAGAAGAGAGTGGCCGCGGCGTTGGAGGCGGTGGAGCTGACGGACGCGGCCGAAAAGTATCCGGCGGAGATTTCGGGCGGGATGCAGAAGCGCGCGGGGTTGGCGCGGGCGGTTGTAAGAGAGTGCGAAGTGGTTCTGTATGATGAGCCGACGTCGGGGCTGGATCCAGTGACGTCGGTGACGATTCATCGTTTGATCAAGAAGCTGAATCGCGAGATGGGGTTGACGAGTATTGTGGTGACGCATGATTTGGCGGCGGCGTTGAAGCTCGCCAATCGTGTGATGTTATTGAAGGGCGGGCGCGCGGTGGCGTGTGCGAAGAGTGCGGATTTTGCGAAGCTGGCGATTCCAGATGTGCAAGAATTTTTGGCGGCAACGAAAGGAGATAGTTTATGAGCGGGAAGAAACGAAATGATTCATTCGCGAATTTGCTGACGGGCATTTTTATGCTGGTCGTTTTGGCGGCGTTGGTGTATTTCACGATTGTGATTTCGGGCGTGGACATTGTGTTTGGGCGCACGCGGGTGAAGGCGCAAGTTGAGTTTGAGCAGGTCGGCGGGTTGAAGGACCACGATAGCGTGATGTACCGCGGCACAAAGGTTGGCACGGTCGAGAAGATTGATTTGTCGCCGTCGAATTTGGTGGTGCATATTGAGATTGATAAGTCGGTTGTGCTGAGGGAGGGGTATGAGATTAATGTGCGGTCGTTGTCTTTGCTGGGCGGGAATTTTTTGGAGTTGGATGAGGGGACGGGTGCGACGATTGATTGGAGTCGGGTGTTGTTGAAGGGCGTGACGCCGTCGGATTGGATGAGCGATATTTCGAATGTGGCGAAGAACCTCAATAAGATTACGGGGCAGGAAGAGATTGGCGGGATTGTGAGCAATTTGCTGGCGACGACGGATAAGGCGCGGATTCTGGCGGAGCGATTGGAGCGTGGCGAAGGGTTGCTGGGGAAGTTGATGGCGTCGGACGATACGCTCTATCGTGAGTTGAATGCGACGGTGACGAATGCCGCTGCGATTTCGGTAGACTTGCGGAAGATGGCGGCGAACGCGGCGGTTTTGTCGGAGCGGTTGGCGAAGGGCGAGGGAACGTTGGGGAAGTTGATGGCGCCGGGCGATACGTTGCATGATGATTTGAGCGCGGCGTTGGCGTCGTTCAAGAAGGCATGTGATTCGTTTGATATGGGCGATGAGAAGGGCGATATTAAGGAGGTGGTCGCGGGCGCGAAGAGTTTGATGACGAATTTGACGGTTGTCGCGGAGCGGCTCAAGAATGGCGAGGGCACGCTTGGCAAGTTGACGACAGATGAGACGATGTACAATGAGGTGAATGGGCTTCTTCGGGATGCGCGGCAGATTTTGGATAATTACCGCGACACGACGCCAATTTCAACCTTCACGTCGCTTGCAACAGGGGCACTCTGATGATGCTGGGCGCGGCACTTTTTTTAGCGACGTCCGTTTTGTTGGGCGAGGGTGTTGCGTCTGAGATGCCGCGAGCGCAAGCGTACCTTATCACGTCTGCTGATGGTACGATGCATCTTGAAGACCGCTATGATGTGGCGGACCTTTGGATTGCACGCGAAATGGTGGGGCGTTGGACGGATACGGATGGACGCGTTTTTTCGATTGCGGGATTGGATACGCAGCTTCCAGCTTTCTTGAATGAACGCAAGTCGCGTGCGCAATTTGTGAAGGAACTTGTGCCAGCCAAGATTAAGGAGAGGGAAGATCTTCATCAACTCGTGAATATGCTTTCGCCCGTGGAGCCAGCGGGGGCGAAGGAGTACACCAAGCCGCGGCAAAAACCGCGTGGCTACAAGGACGTGCGCTACTATGAAGGCACAAATGAACACGCGATTGTATGCGCGTATTTGCCTAATCGCCCGGGGGCAACATGGGGGCTTGCATCGTGGGAACTTTTGGAGGAGGATGACATCGATGAGAAGCGTGAAATCTTCGAAGAGGAATTCTTCGCGAAGAAGCTTGAGGTCGCCTACACCAATAAATTGCCCGCGGCAAATTTGAGCGAGCGCGAACTTTTGCGCGATGCCGCGCGCCATTCAATTGAGGCCTATGACAATTGGCATTTCACCTCTTCAGAGGAATATGCGGTTCTTGATAATTTGTCTTGGAATCGGCAGTTTGTAACGGAGTTTACAAACGAGATACCGCGTCTTCGCAAGCAATATGCCGCGGCATTTCCTTCGCCGATTGTGGGGTCGAATGTGTTGTGCACGGCGCGCATTTATGCGAATCGCGCGGAGTACTTGGAAGCGGTCGGCGAGGATATGCAATGGAGCGCGGCGTATTGGTCGAGTGAGCGGCGTGAGTTGGTTGCGTACTTGCCAGAAGGCGGTTCGCCCGAATTAATGAAGACGATTCGTCATGAAGCGTTCCATCAATATCTTGCCTATGCGACTTCGATGATTTCTGCCGCGCCATGGCTTAACGAAGGTTACGCGCAATACTTTGAAGACCCGCAGAATGCGACGTGGAAGTTGACGACGCGTGATGAAAAGCCCACGAGCGAAGAGATTGCCCGTTACGCTGAACTCATTCCTGCTCTCATCAAAATGGATTACGAAGAATTCTATTCTGGTACGGATGCTGAGCGCCGCCTCAAATATCGTCTGGCGTGGTCCATCGCTTACTTTCTTGAGAAGGGGGCGCCGCTTGTACGTTTTCAACCATTTGCCAATCTTCGTGTCGATTACGTCAATGCCATTTTGCGCACGCACGACCGTGCAGCAGCGACAGATGCCGCTTTTGGAACAACCGAACGCCTCGTGCTTTTTATTACTGAATGGAAACGCTTCTGGCAAAATATGTAGGACGCCTCGCGCCATCGCCCACAGGTGCCCTTCATCTTGGCAACGTTCGCACGTTCATGGTTGCCTGGCTTCGCGCGCGTTCCCTTTCGGGTCGGCTCGTGATGCGCATTGAGGACCTTGATCATCCACGCGATAAGCCAGGCGCCGCGCAGCAAGCGCTTGAAGATCTCCGTTGGCTTGGATTCGATTGGGACGAAGAATACACGCAGTCGAAACGCACGGCCCACTATCGCGCGGCACTCGATGAGCTCCTTTCAAAAGGCCTTGCCTATCCGTGCACCTGTTCGCGTGCCGATGTGGAACATGCCCAAGGCGCACCCCACGCGGGCGAACAACTCTTTTATCCTGGCACGTGTCGCGGCAGATATTCTTCATGGGTTGAGGCCGCGGCAGAAATTTCGCCGCGCATCCCGTGCTGGCGCTTTCGTGTCGAAGTGCCCTCACTCGTTTCATTCACGGACCAATTTGCGGGATCGTATTCTCAAGACGTTGCACAGACGCTCGGTGACTTTCCACTTGCGCGGGATGAAAATGCCGCGGGCTATACGCTTGCGGTCGTTGTTGATGATGCCCAGATGGGTGTCACCGAAGTTGTGCGGGGCGATGACCTTCTTCCCGCGACGCCCGCCCACATTCTTTTGCAACGCGCACTCGGCCTTCCCACGCCCACCTATTGCCACTTGCCACTCGTCATCGGACCTGACGGACGCCGCCTTGCCAAGCGCCATGGTGATACACGTATCTCAACTTTTCGAGCCCAAGGCTGGACGCCCGAACGCATCATCGGCTACCTTGCGGCGACTTGCGGCTGGGCAGAAAAGCAGGAAGAAGTCTCACTTTCGTCACTTTTGCCGCGTTTTACACTAGACTCAATTCCCCATTCTCCAACCGTCTTTAGTGGCTTTTCGCCTTATTTTATTGGGGAAAATGCATGTTCGACCCCTCAAAAATGACCCTCAAAAAAAGTTAAACTTCCTATTTGACATATTTCCTCAAATATGGTACAATATAGGTAGTTTTCTAGTCAAAGAAGAAAGTTGGTCAAAACAATGACAGAGATTACTGGACAGCTCACAGCGAAGGGCTTGAAAGTGGCGATGATTGTCAGCCGCTTCAATAGCTTTTTAACTGAGCAATTGGTCAAAGGTGCTGAAGATGCATTTGTGCGTTTGGGCGGCAATGAGAAAGATCTCACGCTTGTGCGCGTACCAGGTGCATACGAGATTCCGCTCGCGGCCTCAACGCTTGCGAAGGCAGGACAAGTGGACGCGATCGTTGCGCTCGGCGCGGTCGTGCAAGGTGCGACTGCGCATGCCGCGCTCATTAATGAGACAACGGCGCGCGCATTCAACCAAATTTCGCTCGAGACGGGCGTACCCGTTTTGGATGGCGTCGTCTCGGCCGAAAGCCTTGAACAAGCCGTAGAACGTTGCGGCACGAAGCAAGGCAATAAAGGCTTCAGCGCAATGCAGAGTGCGATTGAGATGGCGAACGTCATGAAGTCACTCGCAAAGAAAAACTAATTTATCAAACGATTTCGAAAAAACTACTAGAAAGAAAGAGGTAACTACATATGGCAAAAGAAGTGAAGAAAGTTGCGTTTTTGACGGCAGGTGGCCTGGCCCCTTGTTTGTCGAGTTCGATTGGCTTTCTGATTGATGAATACAACAAGAAGGCCCCGAACGTCCAGATGATCGGCTATATCAATGGCTACATGGGACTCTTGAAGGGCGACTCCATTCCGGTCACGGACGAGGTGCGCAAGAACGCGCTCATCCTCACCAAGCATGGTGGCTCCCCAATTGGCAACAGCCGCGTGAAGCTGACCAACGTGCGCGATTGCGTGCGCCGCGGTCTCGTGCGCGAAGGCGTTGACCCGCTCAAGGCTGCCGCAGACCAGCTCGTCAAAGATGGCGTCGATGTCCTTCACACAATTGGCGGTGATGACACCAACACGACCGCGGCAGATTTGGCCGCCTACCTCGCGAAGAATCACTATCCGCTCATCGTCGTGGGCCTCCCCAAGACGATTGATAACGACGTCTATCCGATCAAGCAGTCCCTCGGCGCTTGGACCGCGGCGGAAGAAGGTGCAAAGTTCTTCTTGAACGTTGTCAAGGAAAACTCCGCTAATCCGCGCGCGCTCACCATTCACGAAGTCATGGGGCGCAACTGCGGCTGGCTCACTTACAAGACCGCCCAGTATTATCACAAGATGCTCAAGACTGTTAAGTTCCTTCCAGAATTCGGTCTCACGCGCGAACGTCAGGATGTGCACGCCGTCTATGTGCCGGAGTGCAAGATTGACTTCCCCGAAGAAGCCGTCCGTCTGCGCAAGCTGATGGATAAGTACGACAGCGTCAACATCTTCGTTTCGGAAGGTGCGGGCGTCAAGGAAATCCTCCGTGAAATGAAGCGCCGCGGCGAAGAAGTGCCGGTCGATGCGTTCGGCCATCCGCGGCTTGACAAGGTCAACGTCGGCCAGTACGTCGGTAAGCGCTTCGGCGAACTCCTCAATGCGGAGAAGGTCCAGGTCTTCAAGTCGGGTTATTTCGCACGTTCGGCCGCGCCGAATAAGAAGGACCTTGAGCTCATCGAACGTTGCGCCCGTGCCGCCGTCCAGTGCGCCCTCAATGGCGAAAGCGGCGTCGTCGGCCCGGACGAAGATCAGAGCGCGCATCTCCGCGCATGCGAATTCTCGCGCATCAAAGGCGGCAAGCCGTTCAACGTCCGCAAGGGCTCCTTCCGCAAGATGCTCGACGAAATCGGCCAGCCTTGGCCGCGTAAGAGCCGCACGATTCCTGAATCCAAAAAAGGCAAGGGCCGCAAGGCAAAGGCCGAAAAGAAATAAGGATTCTTCAAGATGACGGGAATCGAAAGACTCCACGAAATCATGACCCGTCTGCGTGATCCGCAGACGGGTTGTCCTTGGGATCGTGTCCAAACCCTCGAATCCCTCAAGCCTTGCGTCCTCGAGGAAACCTACGAACTCCTCGCCGCAATGGCCAAGCCCGATGACAAAACCAACTACATCGAAGAGCTCGGCGACGTCCTCCTCCAAGTCATGTTCCAATCCGTTATGGCCGAAGAGAAGGGCACCTTTACATTCGACGATGTCGCGAACGCAATCGCCGATAAACTCGTCCGCCGCCATCCGCATGTCTTTGGCAACGTCACCGCAAAAGACCCTGCAACCGTCCTCAAAAATTGGGAACAAATCAAGCAGGTCGAGCACAAGAAAGAAGCGCGGCACTCCGCCCTCGATGGCGTGCCACCCACGCTCCCAGGCCTCCTCAAAGCCCAGCGCACACAGGAGAAAGCCTCGCGCGTCGGCTTCGATTGGAAGGACTCGTCCGGCCCCCTCGCCAAAATTCACGAAGAACTCGGCGAGCTCGAAACCGAACTTTCTGCCGCGGGCATCACAAAAGATTCCGCCAAGAAAAATCCGGCTGAACTCGACGCCGTCAAACGCGAACTCGGCGACTTGCTTTTCTCCGTCTGTAACCTCGCACGCCACATCGGCATCGATGCGGAATCGGCCGTGGAACTCACCACCGACAAATTTTCGCAACGCTTCCGTGCCGTCGAAGCCGCAGCCAAAGAGAAGGGCACCAAGCTCACCGACATGAGCCTCGAGCAAATGGACGCGCTCTGGAACGAAGCCAAAAAAACAAACGGATGAGAATCGAAGTCCTCAATCCACATGGCTTTTGCGCAGGAGTGACCGCGGCACTTTCCAAGGCCGCGGCACTTTCTAACGTCTATTGCCTGCACGAACTCGTCCACAACGAACTCATTGTCCAACGCCTCAAAGCGCGCGGTTTCACCTTCGTGAATTCGCTCAATGAAGTCCCCAATGGCGCGACCATTCTTTTCTCAGCCCATGGCGTTGCGCCCGCAGTCCGTGAAGAAGCCGCCGCGCGCTCTTTGCACGTCATCGATGCCACCTGTCCCTTCGTCGAACGCGTCCATCGTGCCGCCCGCCGCCTCGCCTACAAAGGCATCCCAACTGTCATCATCGGCCACGCCAACCACGTCGAAGTCCAAGGCATCCGCGGCGAAATCCCCTCAGCCACAATCTATCCAGACCTTCCGCAAAACACAAACCAAATCGGCGTCATCTCTCAAACAACTCTCAACTCAGACGAAGTCGCCGAAATCGTCACTCAACTCAAACAACGTTTTGCGAACGTCGAAACCATGGCCGAAGTCTGCCACGCCACCAAAGAACGTCAAGACGCCGTACGCGCCTTCCGTGGCGACGCCTTACTTGTCCTCGGCTCGGCCAATTCATCCAATACTCGCCGCCTCTGCGAAGTCGCGCCTTGTCGTACCTTCCGCGCAGGCACCCTTGAAGAAGTTGCCGCGCTCAATCTCACAGGCATCCAACATCTCGGCCTCACGAGCGGCGCTTCAACCCCCGAAGACTTCTTTTCCGCGGCACTTTCGCTCTTGCAGTCCCGCTAATCTCCGCGGCCGTTTTCCGCGTATCAAAAATATTCAATTGTCAAAGATCAATGCTGTAACCAGCGAGAAAAACTGCCGCGGAAGCTATTTCTTCGTCATCGCCGCAGTCCTTCCTCGCGCTCGCGCACGCCGCACCCACGCCAAGTACACGTCCGAATCACGCTTCTCAACCTCCGTCACCGCATTCGCCTCATCACGCCAACGCGCCTCTTCCAGTTCCTCCGGATGCGCATCGAAGTACGCTTTCACGGCCTGACCTTTCTCGGTCGTCTTCCAGCCCTTAGACATGTACCCTTGCGGATACGCCTTATTGGGTTCAACCCAGTGCGGCTCCCAATACTCCGGCGCAATTCGCCACACGTTTTGCCATGCAAGCGGCAACGGCTTGAATGCGCGGCACTTTTCCGTGAAGCCATCTGTGTACGCACAAAAACACGC
>CAVGIZ010000075.1:0-10853 GCA_963629255.1 Anaerovoracaceae bacterium | reverse complement strand
GTAGAAAAGTGCGGTGGGGGGTTGAGAGTTGGGCGGAAATATGGTATAATATGCGACCTATGAAGAAGTTAGCAGTTTGGTTGGGCGTTGTTTCGTTCGCGGCGGTTTCGTTTGCGGAAAGTCTTGTCGTTGACATGCTTCCGGGCGAAGCGTGGTTTGGTGTTTATACTTTTATGGGATCTTCGATGCCGCTGACGAAGGAAACAAAGAATCTCCACTTTGATTTGAGGTTTGATAATTGGTCGAATCAGTCCGCGCCATTTTTGGTGTCGACGAAGGGTCGGTACATTTGGTGTGACACAGCGTTTGAAGGGACGATTGATGGTGGGAAGATTAGTTTGAAGAATTCGTCGAGTCCGATTGAACTTGCGGAGGTTGGGAAGACGTTGAGGGAGGCGTTTCGTGCGGCGGCGGCCAAGCATTTTCCGGCGAGTGGGAAGATGCCGGACGCGGCACTTTTTGAGAAGCCGCAATGGAATACGTGGATTGAGCTGACGTATCATCAGAATCAGGATGGGATTTTGGAGTATGCGCGTGGGATTCGTGAAAATGGTTTTCCGGTTGGCGGTGTGATGATGATTGATGACACGTGGCAATATGATTATGGTGTGTGGCAGTTTGATCCGCGGGCGTTTCGTGATCCGAAGGGGATGATGGATGAGTTGCATGCGATGGGTTGGAAGGTGATGGTGTGGGTGTGCCCGTATGTGTCGATGGATTCGCCGGGGTATCGTGAGATGGGGTTTGGGATGAATGATAATGGCGAGAGGGTTGATGCGGGCGGATTGATTTTGGAGAGGAAGGGGGACCCGAAAGTGATTTCGTGGTGGAATGGGAAGAGTGCGGGGGTTGATTTTACGAGTCCGGCGGGGCGGCGTTGGCTGACGCGGGAATTGAAGAAGTTGCAGGCGACGACGGGGGTGGATGGGTTCAAGTTTGATGGGGGTGATATGCCGCATTATCAGGCGCCGTATGAGACGTTTATCAAGGCGAGTCCGAGTGAGTTGTGTGAGGCGTATGCGAAGTTTGGTTTGGATTTTCCGCTGAATGAATATCGTGCGTGTTTCAAGATGGCGGGGCAGCCGCTGGTGCAACGTTTGGCGGATAAGGACCACAGTTGGAATGCGGTGCAGATGTTGATGCCGCACATGATTCAGGCGGGGCTTTTGGGGTATCAATTTGTGTGTCCGGATATGATTGGGTCGGGGATGTGGACGGCGTTTAGTCCGAGTGCGCCGTTTCCGTTTGATCGGGAGTTGTTTGTGCGGTCGGCGCAGGTGCATGCGTTGGCGCCGATGATGCAATTTTCTGCCGCGCCGTGGAAGAAGTTGAAGGGTGAGCATTTGGAGGCGGTGAAGGCGGCGGCGTGGACGCGTATGAAGTTTGCGGCGTATATTTTGAAGGTGGCGAAGGAAAGTGCCGCGTCGGGTGAGCCGATGTTGAGGTCGATGGAGTATCAATTTCCGGGGCATGGATGGGAGAGTGTGAAGGACCAGTTTATGATGGGTGAGGATTTGATGGTGGCGCCGCAGGTTGTGAAGGGTGCGGTGGAACGGAAGGTTGTTGTGCCGCCGGGGACGTGGAAGGGGGATGATGGGTCGACGGTGGTGGGGCCTGCGGAGATTGTGGTGAAGACGCCGCTTTTGCGTTTGCCGTATTGGACGCGGCTGGGGGCGAAGTTTGAGTAATTTAGGAGGAAACAAAGTTATGAAGAAGCAGATTATTTGGTATGTGGTGGGCGTGTTGATTGCCGCGGCCTTGACGTGGCTTGTGGTGGCGCCGACTGAAACAGAAAAGAAGAAAGAAGCGCCGACGAAAGAGGTAAAGAAGGGGCGGAAGAAACCGCTTGCGGAGGCGAAGGCGGAAAAGGCGAAGAAGCGTCTTGCGAAGAAAGAAGGGGTGAAAAGTGACGCGAAGAAAAAGCGGAAGATAATCGTTGAGTCGGATGAGGAATTTACGCCGGAGGAACAGCAGCTGGCGGATCGGATTCAGGCGGCGATGGATGATGATAATTTCAAGGCGTTGCAGAAGGAGCTTGAGGCGGCGGCGAGTTCAACGAATGTCGCGATTCGGCAGGCGGCGGTGGATGCGTTGGCGTGGTTTGATGGAGCGCAGGCGTTGCCAGATTTGACGTTGTTTATGGCGGACGAGAATGAAGATGTGCGCAATGCGGCGTGTGATGCGTGGGAGACGGGCGTGACGGAAATTGAGGATGTAAATTTGCGCGGCGAGGCGGTTATTGCAGGGATGAATGTGGTGTATGATCGTGACCATCTGGATTCGATGGTGATGGAAATAAACGACATGTCCAACCAGCGGCAGTTGGAGATTTTGACGCAGATTATTGAAGGGAAAAATAAGCTTGCGGCAGAGGCGGCAAAAGAGCATTACGAATTTGTGACGGGCGAAGAGTACCAGGGCGTTGAGGCTGCGCAAAAGTGGCTGGATGAAAATCCAGACGAGAGTGACGACGAATAAAGCGCGGCAGATTTATTTTGTGCCGATGAGCTTGGCGTCACCGCCATCCCAGCCCCAGAGCTTGTATTCAAGCGTCAGCGACCCATCATCATTGAAGGTGAAGATCCATTTGATGTTGAAGACGCCATCCGTAAAATGCGTTTGAACCTCGAACTTATTTGCCGCGGTCCACGCGCCTGAGCTGGCCGCTTCGTGTGTGCCGACAAAGTGCATCAAGCTTTCATACGGCGTGTTATCAAACTTGACGCGTCCCGTTGCCCATGTGCCAAACCCGACTGGCAACACTTGACGACCGCACTCGCCTAAGAACGAAACATTCCAACCATCTTTCGTTTCTTCAACGCGCGCCTCACGCAAATGAAGCCACTTCTGTTCGCCCTTCAATTGGAACTTCGTTTTCTCTTTCAACGCCTTTTGTGCCGCGGCACTTTTTGCTTTCGCCTCGCCTGCGACCGTGGGTAACTTGAGCCCCGCGCACGCCTTGCGCAAACTCGCGACAGCCGCCGCGTCTTCTTTCAGTGGCGCATCCTCAAACGCAGGCCACAACAATTCCCACACGCGATTCAACTCATCACGCGTATCCCACGCCGATGCCGTCAGCGAAATGACCACATCCTTCTTTGGTAGCACAAGCGTGAACTGCCCATACGCCCCATCCGCACGATACCCATCCTTTCGCATTCGCCAACATTGAAACCCATACCCACGCTTCCAATCATCGTCCGCCATTTGATAATCGCCATTCCAACCGCTCAACGTTTGGCAACTCGTCATCAGTCGCATCCACTCGCGCGCCAACACCTGCCGATCGCCCCAACGCCCCTCTTGCAAACACCACTGCCCAAACCGCGCAATCTCCTCCGTCGTCATATTCATCCCCCAACCGCCGCACGCCACCCCGCTCGGCGACACGGTCGACCACGCCTTCTCAATCCCAATCGCATCGAACAACTTCTCCTTCAAAAACGCCATCAACTTCTTACCCGTCACGCGCTCCACAATCGCCGCGCACATATACGTCGCACTCGAATCATATTGATACCTCGTCCCCGGCTCATAATCAAATTCATTCGCCAAAAATGCCTTCTCCCAATCAAGCTCGCCCGTCACGCGCATACGGTCCGCCACCTTCGTTCCGACATTCATCGTCAGCAAATCCCTGATGCGCAACTGCCGCAAATTCTCGCTCACCTTTTCCGGCAACTTGTCTGGGAAAAACTTGATGACGCGATCATCCAAATCAAGCTTCCCCTCGTCCACCAAAAACCCAATCGCGGTCGCGGTAAACGTCTTCGAATGCGAATACAAAATATGTGGCAAATCCTTCTTGAACGGTGCCCACCAGCCTTCCGCAATCACCTTGCCATGCCGCACAATCATGAAGCTATCCAGCCGCATCGTCTTGTCGCACACCTCCACCCAACGCTGAATGGCCGCGGACGAAACACCCTGCGATTCGGGCGTCGCGCGTTCCATTTCCTTCGCGTTGTTTGCCCTCAGCCACGCCTCGTTCTTGGTGTAAAATTCCTCTCGAACGCCATGGCTCATATCAAAGCCAACCGATATATCCTTGTCTTGCGAAGGGCACACATTGAACGCGGCCCACACGCTCGCGGGCGCACACGTCGTATCAACCGTCCCACACACAAAGCGAATCGGCACGTGAATGCGCCGCGCAAAATTTGCCGCGTCATAATACGGTGCCCACTTCGCCGCGGCACTCTTCCACTCCGCCTCGCGCTGCGCTTCCACAATCTGCGGCCAACCCGCCTGACGCTGACACTTCACATTCCCCAGCCAATCGCATCCCGCCGGCACATAAACAGCCGCGCGCGTAATGTGCTTATTCAAGCCCGTCAAATACAAACCAAACATCCCGCCTTGCGATGTCCCCGAATAACGAATGCGATTCACATCCACATCTTCACGCGCCGCCACCCAATCCACGACGCGATCAATCCCGAGTAGCACCGAATAATAATAATACGCCTCGCGCCCCTCCTGCAATCCCACTTGCCCATAATGCTCAACGCCATACTTCTCATGATACGCATCATTCATCGCGTCATACTTTTTCTGCGCCTCCGGAATGTTGTCCCACAGCGGCGGCCAATTGTACACCGTCATCGTCACACGAATCTCATCTGCCGCGCCATACATATTTTGCGACCAATCGCCTAGCCCCGCGCCCGGCACACTAAACAACACCGGATACTTCTTCGCCGCGCTCGCATCCTTCGGCACACTCATGAAACCATACACGCGCCGACCAAACGTCGCAAACGAAACACGATAGAAATCAAACGCCTCCGTGCAACGCGCCTCCAGCCGTTCCACCTTCGCATCAAGCGGCACTTCCTTCGCGAGCTTCGCCTTTGCCGCGGCCCAATACTCATCGAAGTCCTTTGGATTCTCCGCGCCGGGCCGAATCTTGTACGGATCCACCATCACGCTCTCACCCGTCCAACTCTTTCCATCCAGACCCGTCAAGCCCACGCGCAAACAGCCTGGCTCTTGCAACGCGCCGCGAAGAGAGAACGTTCGCTCCTTCGCCACATCCCACTCGGCTTCGCGCACAACCTTCGACCCAAAATTATCGAGCCGCACCTTGATGACGCCTGTTGTGCAACTCGTGGGTGCCACCAGCGTAAACTCCGCTTCTTCCCCGACGATATACCGATGATCCGCACGATCCGGCGTAACAATCAATTTCTCCCCAGCAAAAGTGCCGCGGAGCGCGAGCGCCGCAACCGCGGCGACAACGAACGAAACGTATTTCAAGATTTTCATAACTTATATTATACCATATTCCGCGGCAGAAATCAACCTCCCGCGGCAGATTTCAATCCTCACCGGCACAAAAACTGCCGCGCTATGCCCAATCCACTTTTCATGAAAAGTGGATTAGAAGCTGGTTACAGCATTGATCTTTGACAATTGAATTTGAACAGGTTAGACAGGCTTTGGGGCGGAAGCAAGGATGGACGCATTTAGGTGGGTTGGGTTAGATTGCTTACGCGGGGGAAGGAAGTGGGGCGCGGCAGATTTTTTGGGAAAGGGGGTTGAATGCGGGGCGGGAATATGGTATAATATACGCCATGAAGAATGATTGTTTATTCTGTGCGATTGGCGCGGGAGAAATTCCGAGCTTCAAGATTTATGAGGATGAATACGTCCTTGCGTATTTGGACATTAATCCATTTACGAAGGGGCATACGCTGGTGATACCGAAGGCGCATGCGTCGGGGCTTTTGGCGGCGAGCGATGAGATGTTGGCGGTGTTGATGTCGCGTGTTCGGAAGGTGGCGGAGCATTTGAAGGCGGCGTTGCCGTGTGATGGGTTCAACATTTTGCAGAACAATGGCGAGGCGGCGGGTCAGACGGTGATGCACATACATTTTCACATTGTGCCGCGGTATGGGAAGGAGCCGATTGTGTTTGAGAATCACAAGGGCGACATGGACGAGTTGAAGGCGTTGGGAGAGCGGCTACGGATGTGAGTGTTGCGTCATTTATAGACGATCCGAATTGGGCGAAGGGTTTGCCTGAGATGGTGGGGGCGGTGCATGGTCGGCACTTGCCTGCGCATGAGGATTGTTCGCCGCTCGCGGAAGAGGGGGCGGCGGCGCATTTGCGTTGTGGCGGGACGCTTGGGGCGATGGCGGGGTATGAGGAGCGCTCTGGGCAGATTGACATGTTGCGGGCGATTGTGCGGGCGTTTAACAATCGCGAGCATTTGATGATTGAAGCGGGGACGGGTGTTGGGAAGTCGCTGGCGTATTTGATACCGTCGATTTTGTGGTCGAGTTTGAATGATACGACGGTGATTGTTTCGACGGCGACGCGGAATTTGCAGAGTCAATTGATACATGCGGACATACCGAAGGCGTTGAAGGTTTTGGATGAGGAGGCGCGGAAGAAGTTCAAGGTGGCGCTCTTGAAGGGGCGGAACAATTATGTTTGTTTAAGGGAGGTTGGGGAATTTTTTGCGTCTGGGTATTGGACGATGAGTGAGGAAGAGAAGGATGAGATGCCGCGGTTTATCGAGTGGTTGACGACGACGAGTGATGGGGATTTGGATTCGTATGAGGATGGATTGCCGCGGAGCCTGTTGGTGTGTCCAGGGGAGGAATGTGGTGGGCGGCGGTGTCCATTTTATTCGCGGTGTTTTGTGTATCGAGCGCGGAAGGCGGCGATGGAGGCGAACCTTGTTGTTGCGAATCATGCGTTGGTGTTGGCGGACGCGACGAATCCGGGAGGTGGAATTTTGCCGCCGTATGGGAGGCTTGTGTTGGACGAGGCGCACAACTTGGAGGATGTGGCGACGGAGTACATGAGTCAGGAATTTTCGATGGTGGCGTTGACGCGGATATTGAATCGATTGCAGCGGAGGGGGCGTGGGCGGCGGATGCGGCCGGGGGGTGTACTTTCTGGGATTGACCATCAATTGCAGAAGGGGATATTGTCGGATTTGGCGGTGGCGCAGAAGGTTGGGAAGTTGTTGAAGGATGCGTCGAGTTTGATTGTGCGGGTTGTGAATGCGGCGGAGGAGGTAGTGGATGTGGCGGAGAGGCTGCTGGGGCCTGTGAAGGGGAAGGGAGTGCATGAGTTGGTGCGGTATCGGGTTCAGGAGATTGAAGGGGTGCGGACGCGGCAGTTTTCTGCGCATGGGATTTTCAAGACGTATGAGGATGAGGATTGGAGCGAGGCGGCGTTGTTTGATGCGCAGATGAGGTTTGAGGAAGTGGTGTCGAAGTTGGTGGTGACGTTACATGATTTGCGAGACACGTTGAATGATTCGGCGCCGGCGGGGGAGTTCAATTACTGTGCGGATTCGGCGGTACAGGTTGGGGGTGTTGCGGAGAGTTTGATTGAGTTTGTGAATGAGGCGAATTTTGTTTTGAGTGGGGCGAAGGAGACGCATGCGTATTGGATTGAGAAGGTGCCGCAGGTGAAGAGGGCGGCGTATGTGAGGTTGGTGGCGGCGCCGTTGTCGGTGGCGGAGGAGTTGCATAAGTGTTTGTATGATGTGAAGGATTCGGTGGTGCTGTCGTCGGCGACGTTGCGGGTGGGGAATGATTTCAAGTATATGATTCGGCGGCTTGGGTGCAAGGAGAGGTTTACGTCATTGGTGGCGGCCAGTCCCTTCAATTATTTGGAGCAGGCGCTTGTTTTGGCGGAGGATTATTTGCCGGATCCGGCGGTGGATATGAATGGGTATGCGGAGGCGCTTGCGGGGATGATGAAGGATTTGTTTGTGAAGACGGCGGGGCGGGCCTTGGTGTTGTTCACGAGTTATGAGATGATGCAGCGTGTGGCGGCGCAGGCGCGTGGGGCATTGAGCGCGGCAGGTTTTGAATTGATTGTGCAGGGCGAAGGGATGAGTCGTGAGGCGATGACGCGGGCGTTGAAGGAGAATGGGCGTGTGGTGCTGTTTGGGGCGCAGTCGTTTTGGGAAGGGGTTGATGTGGCGGGGGAGGCGCTGAGTTGTGTGATTTTGGCGAGGTTGCCGTTTGCGCAGGTTGGGGATCCGATTGTGGAGGCGCGGAGCGAGAAGATTGCGCGTGAGGGCGGAAGTGCGTTTCGGGACTATTCGCTACCGGAGGCGGTGATTCGTTTTCGGCAAGGATTTGGGCGATTGATACGCACGCGGCGTGATCGCGGGGTGGTTGTGATTACCGATCCGCGGCTGGTGACGAAGTCGTATGGGGCCGTTTTTCGGCGGTCTTTGCCGACGTCTGTGCACACTGTGACCGATAAAAATGACTTGTTGGGGCGGGTAGACGCATTTTTTGCGGGATAAAAAAAGTTGAAAAATGCCGCGGAAGTGGGTTGACGAGAGAGGGTAAAATATGGTATAATATACGGCTACTGAAAGGTATAGAAGAGTAATGAACATACTGATTGGGTTTTTGTACGTAGTTGAAGTGATTGTCTGCTTGCTGTTGGCGCTGGTGGTGATGCTCCAGAAGCCGAAAGAAGGCGGGCTTGGCGGCGCTATTGGTGGCGGCATGCTTGAGGCGTCTTTGGGCGCAGATGCGGGCAATGTGCTGATCAAGACGACGGCCATCTTGGGCGCGATTTTCCTCGCGAACACGCTCGCTTTGGCGCGTTTGACGTCGACGGTCAATTCGAAGTCGATTATGGCGAATGTGGCGGAACCTGTTCCGATGCAGCAGCAGGCGGCACCGGCACTCCCGACGCCCGCGGCACTTCCGACTGAGGCACCGGCTCTCCCAGCTGAGGCGCCAGCTCTCCCAGCTGAGGCACCGGCGGCGAAGTAAAGAAGGCGTTCGATGAAGGTCCTTGTCACAGGCGGCTCAGGGTTTCTGGGCATCAATTTGATTCGTCACCTTCGCGCGAAGGGCGTCGAAGAAATCCGCGTACTTGATATTGCGGACTTTGATTATCCGGAGAAGAATGAGCCGTGGCTGAAGTTCACGCTTGGCGATGTGCGCGATGTCGCGGCGGTCGAGAAGGTGACGGAAGGGTGCGATGTGGTGGTGCATTGCGCCGCGGCACTTCCCCTTTATAGTGAAGAGGATATTCGTACGACCGAGGTTGATGGCTGCCGCAACGTGTTGAACGCCGCGCGCAAGTTCAAGCTTGACCGCATGATTCAGATTTCGTCGACGGCCGTCTATGGCGTGCCGAAGAAGCATCCGATCTATGAGACCGACCCGATGGTCGGCGTTGGGCCTTATGGCCACGCGAAGATTGACGCGGAAAATATCTGCCGCGAAGCCATCAAGGACGGGTTCTGCGTGTCCATCATTCGGCCGAAGAGCTTTGTTGGACCTGAACGTCTTGGCGTCTTTGCACTCTTTTATGATTGGGCGTATACGGGGCATGGCTTCCCGATGATTGGCAGTGGAAACAACCGCTATCAGTTGATGGACGTCGATGATTTGGACGATGCGATTTGGTCCGCGATGACGTATCCGAAGGATGTTGTCAACACGGAATTCAACATTGGCGCGAAGGAATTCACGACGATGAAGGAAGACTATCAAGCCGTCCTCGATCGTGCGGGCCATGGGAAGAAGATTCGCGGCATGCCCGTTGCGCCGCTCATCTTTATCCTCCGCATTTTGGAGAAGCTTCATCTTTCGCCTTTGTATCCGTGGGTCTACGAAACGGCTTCGACCGATTCGTTCGTCTCGATTGAGAAGGCGGAAAAGCTCCTCGACTACAAGCCGAAGTATTCGAACAAGCAGGCGCTCGTCAGGAACTACGATTGGTACGTGGCGCATTTGTCGGAGTTCAAAGGCAAGTCAGGCGTGTCGCATCGCGTTCCTTGGAAGCAGGGAATGCTGGCGGTCGCGAAGCTTTTCTTCTAACGGAAGGCGGGGACAAAAGTGCCGCGCATTTCTGTTATCATTCCAACGTACAACCGTGGCGACATGGTTGTTCGTTGCGTTAAGAGCGTCCTCGCGGCCGATTGGGAAGACCTTGAAGTCATCGTTGTGGATGATTGCTCGCCTGATGATACGCGGGAAAGAATTGCCGCAGAATTTGCCGCGGAAGGGCGCGTCCATTACCTTCGCAACGAACACAATTTATTTCAGGCGGTTTCACGGAACAACGGGGCGAAGTGTGCGACGGGCGACTACTTCTTTTTCCTCGACGATGATAACATCGTTGACGCGGCAATTTTCAAGGAGATGATGGCGGTTTTTGCCGCACACCCGAAGGCGGGGCTTGTTGCACCGATGTCGATTCATCAACGCTCTGGACAAGAGAATTTGATTTGGGCGCTCAGCTGTGATTTCAATCGTTGGACGTCCCAGCCGAAGAACTGTTGTGAAAACTTTCCGTTGGCGCAATTGCCTGCCGAGCCAATCGTTTATCCGACGACGTATAGTCCCAATGCGTTTATGGTGACGCGCGGCGCTTTTGCCGCGGTCGGTGGATTCGATGAGAAGTACATCCAAATCTTTGAAGAATCCGACTTTGGTTGGATGCTGATGGAGAAGGGCTATGAAGGCTACCTCACGACGAAAGCTCGGACGAATCATTATGGCTATTTGGAACCTGGTTGCGTGGCGCCGTTGCGTCGACTGGGGATTGAAAAGCCGAAGCGCACGTATTGCTTTGCCAAGAATCGTTTGAGGTTCGCCCGTAAGCACTTTTCATTCTGGCAAGTCTTGTCGGTGACGCTGATTTTTGCGCCGCTTTCGGTCGTTTATTATGGCTTTGTGGCCTTACGCAATAAGCGACCCGACATTGCCTGGGCCTACCTCCGCGGCACTTTTTGTGGCGTGTTCAATTGTCAAAGATCAAGGCTGTAACCAGCTAAAGTAACCCGCGGCACTTTTTCCGCCGCGGGGAGGGTTTGTCGTCTAGCCCTCAAACGACTCATATAAACTTACGTT
>CAVGIZ010000074.1:0-10869 GCA_963629255.1 Anaerovoracaceae bacterium | reverse complement strand
CCCCCCAAAAAGGGGGTTTTTTACCCCCCGAAAACCCCCTTTTTTAATCTCGCCCCTTCCGCGGCACTTTTTACCCCTTTCCTTTAAGGGCAGGACAAACCTCATATGAATCTGTATTTGTCCATTCAAACGGAAAAGTTCGACATTTATCTGGCTTTACCGCATGTATCTGGCACCGATTATTTTCATCCAACCAAACACATGCTCCATCCGCCCGACTCCTTAATATAAGTCCCTTCCGATCGGGCGCAAGTTCTGTTTCTTTTTCAATAAACTCTGTTTCCGTCATACCAAGGTACGCGGCAATTCGCGTAATCTCCCCTTCCGAGACCCGCACAATTCCATCCCGAATCCGGCAACACGCCCCGCAACCTTGGCACACAAAATCCATCACATCAACTTATACGCCGCCCAAGCCGCCAACGTCTTCGCGTCAAAAATCTCTCCCTTGCGAATCCCCTCCTCAACTTCTGCCGCGCTCAAAATAACTGGGTAAACATTCTCATCCGCATCTTGATCCTGTGCATGTTGCGCGGCAGAAAGTTCCGCATAATAAAGGTGAATGCGCTCTTCGCAATAGCCGGGCGTACAAATAATCGTCGTCAAAAATTTGATGCTTGTCACATCATAACCTGTCTCCTCCGCCGTCTCGCGCTTCGCCCCTTCAATTGGCTCCTCCCCCGCTTCAAGCCCACCCGCAATCACTTCAATCAGCGCCTCCTCAGCCGCCTTACGATATTGCTTCACAAACACAAATTTCCCATCCGGACGCTTCGCCAAAATCGCAACCGCCGCCCCATGCCGCACGACTTCCCTTTTCGCCTTGCGTCCATCCGGCAATTCAATATCGAGCAAATCCACATTGATAATTTTCCCTGTGTACTTCCGCTCGCACTTAATCGTTTTCTCTGTCAAATCAAGCATCATACTTTCCTCCTTATCATTTTTAGTTTTTGATAATCGGTCTACCTTCTAAAGTCTCCCAACAGTGCTTCGATCAATACGAATTACTTCTTGGCTGCGAATAAAATTAATAAAGCTTTGATCATCAGAATAAGGAAGCGACACTTTGAAATGCGCTGCCATCCTTTGCATCACAGTAGCCATCGATTCTGCATCTTCTGATCCAATAGCACTATTAAGCTCAACGCACATCGCATCAAAGGTCTCCCGCTGTTTTTTCAACTTATCAGCAACGGCCCTTGAAAAGAATTTGCAATCTTCGCGAATCTGCTCATTGCGAAGTTTGAAAATCTCTTCAATTCGCTTTCTCCGCATTTCCCGCTTGGTATTGAAAAGATCAATCTTGTCCAGCAAATACATAAATGCCGCAGATCCAATACCAGAAAGTATCGTACTAATCATGGCCGACCAAGGATCGGGGATGCCAATACGATTCATCAAACTCTCAAGAAAGACGCCAAGCAAAGCAACAACCGTTCCACCAATAATCTTGACTATCGCGTCACCTTTTTGTGCGGCAGTCATATTCTTTCCCTTTTCGCCAAAAAGTATTTTACAAGACTCGACAAAAACCTTCACACCTTCTTTTACAACCTTCAGAATCTGTTTAAAAACACCAACAAAAACTCCAATGATACCTTCAATAAACATGCTGATAAAGTTCTTAATAAAGGCGCGAACATTCTCCTGCAATTGTGGGAGCAAGTTCTCAAGTACATATTTCTTGACGCGTGAAAAACGAAAAGCAATTGACGCCTTAGCTCCCTCTATTCCGACACCATCCTCAAGTCCATTTTTAAAGATATCAATCATTTCATAAACAACTGGCTTAGTGACAAACAAGATTGCATTACCCATCGCAATTTTTGCCGCACCAGTTGTAGCATCACCCGCGGCATTACCATAAATCTTACCAGTCTTTTTGAGTTTGAGCTTCCTTTCAATCGCGGCCGATTGTTTTTTTATCTCCTCATTTATCGCCTTTTTCTCTTCCTCTGTAAGTTGAACTTTTGACTTATCTTTTGCTTTTGATGCGGCACGTTTCTTTTCAAGCGCGGCATCATACATCTCTTTTTGGGCGGCTTTCATTTCCTTACCTGAAACAGTTCCACCAAACAAAAGATTCTTTCCGACAATCTCATTAGCTTTCTTCTCAATCGCCGCCTGCGCTTCATCCTGCTTCTGAATCATACGTTGCTGCGTTTCTGCATCAAGTTCATCCTTGTGTTCCTTAATATACGTCTTATTGTCTTGGTCACGCTTAGATTCATTTATGCGAGCTGATGTAAGTGCAAAATTCTCATCGCAATTTGCAATACTTCTGATGTCGTTATCACTCAATGCGAAATTGCCACCCAATTGTTTATGAATCGTCTTTAGTGGCACGATATGATCGGGCTGCGCCTGATGTTGATTCTTAGGATCGTTTCTTCGCCCATCAGGATCTCTCTTGAATTGAGTTATATCCTTGCGCCCAGTATACTCATCCTCTGCATTCTTTGTCCCTGCCTCCTTAAATTTCTTCTCTTTGTATTTCCCCATCGCATTCGGGTCCTCGTATGCACTACGAACAAAATCGGAACGAGTCTCAGCCATATATTCCGCGCGCGAATCCGCGGCATTTTTATATTCAGTATATCCATTCGGAGAGAGCATACTAACCATAGGCGAAGTGTAAGAAAAACCTGTACACTCATCCCATAACCGCGAAGCGGTAAGCCCAGACTGCCTCATTTTCTTAACACCTGGTAGCACTTCAATAAGCCCGTCAAAAATCGACAAGACAACTGGCTTCAGAAGACTGTCTGTCTTTCCTTCTTTTTCAAATTCGCGGCAAACCTCATCAAAGACTTTATCAGCCGTTTTTTGATCTGTAAACTCGCACTGAGAAATGTATTGTGGCATCGCCATCAATGAGACATTATCAAGTTCAGAAAGTATTTCTTCATGGGTTTTCATGTTGTCCCCTTACGCCGCGATTGCGAATTCCTGTTTAAATTTTTGAATATCGTCCTTTGCCTGCTGACATTCTTCGTCATTAAGAGTTAGACCGCTCTCTGAATTCAAATAGCGATAGGCCGAAAGTTTGAAAAGAATTCTTGTACACGCATCGGCAGCACGAAGCAAATCTCGATGCTTTTTCGGCAGTAACTCAATATCAATCTTCTTAGGAATTGCACAATCATCAAGAAGATAATTACTGTTTCTAATCAACGCGACAAAATACTCAATCTGATCCATAATTTTACGGTAGCATGAAGCCAATTCTTCGAGCTCACGCGCAAGTTCCTCCATCGTCTTGCGAATAGCCTCAACTTTGATTTCTATTTTACAATTATCATCTTTGTACCCTTGGAACTTCGTCTCTTCATCTATAACATTTTTCAAAGAATCTTGAGCCTCACTCCGAGACCAAAAACCAAAGGACACAAGTGCTTTTAGGTTTGACGAAATGGGGTCTCTATCGAAATCAATCACAAGCATCTTACTCTCTGCACATAAGTTCCTCAGTTCTACTTTTGCTACATATCTCTTCTCGTATTCCAAAGTACCAACAATCCATTGATTAAAACAACGAGTGATTTCTATAAAACGCTTGAAGTCCTCTTGCGCCAAATGAATTCTTACTGCATTGATGCGCTCAACGGCTTCATTGATTGCACTGCACTTGAAATCCATAGACGCCTCATGTCGTTTATTTTCGTTCTCAATTCCACGGTTCAATCTACCCAACCGAATCTTAGCCTCGTCAGCTGTCGTCTCCCCAGTAAAATCTTCATAAAGACTCATAAATCATCCTCCGCTGATATTGACTCCCAATCTTCATTCATTTCATTCCCCGTCTTCCCTTGCTTATCGTTCATCCCATCGCTAGACTCCTCAATAACCTGCCCGAATTCATCATACGCAAAGGACTTAATTACAGATCCACCTTCACCAAAAATCTTTCCAGAAATTGGACTACCAAATTTTGTGTGCTTAATTTCAAATTTAAGTACACCATCTCGATAGGTCTTACTAACAACACCTTTCTTAGAAACAGAATACTTCACAACCTCTCCTGAGACAGCATCATCTACCTCTATAAGCTTCGTATCAAATGTCTTTATCAAACGCTGATCCGTATCAAGCTTCCCAGGCACATCTTTTGAAGTCGCCTGATCAACACCAATTTTAACATACACCTTATCTGGCTGTTCAATAAGAGGTAACGAAGCCCGAATAATTCCAATGACTATATCGTAATCCAAATTAATCTTACGAATCTCCGCATCAATCTTTTGCACCTCTTCATCAATAGCATTCAATGATTTGCACTTCTTGACAAGAACAACCAATAAGATTAAACTTGTCACACACAACAACAAGACTATTCCACCAAAGAATCCAAATAAAATTTGATAGCTCATTTTATCTTTCCTTTATCCTTTAACCTAAACACTTGTTAACCAAAACGCTCACGAAAGACACACCCAGCAACAACAAGATGCATCCCATAACAAACCATACACCCATGGCGGAAGGTGAGGGATTCGAACCCCCGGACCCCGTGAGGAGTCAACGGTTTTCAAGACCGCCGCGTTCAACCACTCCGCCAACCTTCCGTTGAAATTCAACGACCGTATATTATACCATATTTACGGCCGTTTGTGTTAACGTTTTTTTGCCGTCGCAGCCACGTTGACTGGCGTCGTCTTGACAAGCTCCACAATCTTCTTTGTGATATCTGGATTCGCCTTAAGGAACTCAATCGTCGCAAGCGAACCTTGCGCAAGCTGAGTATCACCAAAGCTAAGCCAACTGCCGCGCTTCTCAACAATGCCACGCGCAAGTGCCGCGTCCAACACCGACCCTTCATACGAGATGCCGCAAGTATAAAGAATGTCAAATTCCGCTTCCGTGAAAGGCGGCGCAACTTTGTTCTTCACGACCTTGACGCGCGTGCGATTACCAACAACTTGTCCTGCCGAATTCTTAATCGCGCCAATACGCTGGACCTGCAAACGGCACGAAGCATAAAACTTGAGTGCCTTGCCGCCAGGCGTCGTTTCAGGGCTACCAAACATCACGCCAATCTTTTCACGCACCTGATTCGTGAAAATGCAAAGCGTCTTGGAATTGGAAAGAACACTCGTCAACTTGCGCATCGCCTGCGACATCAAACGCGCTTGAAGACCCATGTGGCTATCACCCATATTGCCCTCAATTTCCGCAAGCGGCGTCAACGCGGCAACCGAATCAACCACAACCACATCCACCGCGCCAGACTTCGCCAACTGCTCGCAAATCGTAAGCGCTTCCTCGCCCGAGGTCGGCTGCGCAACAATCAAATTATCAATATCCACACCAATACGCTTCGCATAAGCAGGATCAAGCGCATGCTCCGCATCAACAAATGCCGCAACACCCCCCGCCTTCTGCGCATTAGCAACGACATGCAACGCCAGCGTCGTCTTGCCAGACGACTCCTGCCCATAACATTCCACAATTCGCCCGCGCGGCAAACCGCCCACCCCAAGCGCCATATCCAATGAAAGCGCACCCGTTGAAATCACCGGAACCTGGCGAATATCATGTTCGCCCAAACGAACAACCGACATGTCACCAAACTGCTTGCGAATCAAGGAAAGAGCCGTGTCCAACGCCGCATTCCCAGTCTTCTTTATTTCTTTTTCTTCTCTTGCCATAGCCTTTTTCCTTCTTTCTTCCTAGTATGATTAATGTTTTAGTTTTAATCGCCCGTCGTCTCAGCTGGCTTTGTACCATTTTCGCCGCGGACCATCCAATAACGAACCGTGCCATCATAAACACCCGCAAACGTAAACGTCCCATCCGCATCAATATCATCCGCGGTCAACGTCACCGTCGTAACAGGTGTCAAATTATCAAGGTTCGAAAGGTCTGCAAGATCCGTAAAGCTGTAAAGTTTATACGTGCAATATTCTGTGCCCGGATTGAGCGACAGCGTCCAGCCACCACCCTCAGCCTCTTCAATCGCCGTAAACTTGAACGCCTGACATTCAACCTCAACCGTGCCCGGCTCCGGGTCCGGATCAGGTTCAGGCTCCGGCGTCGGCACAGGCACAGGCAAATTGTACGCCTCCTCCGGAATCGCCAACGGATAATACGTAACCGCCTCACCCTCTTCATTTGTAATCGTCACAGAGTCCGTCAAATTCGTATTGACAAGCGCCGTAGACCAAACAAGCAACGCCGTCGTCTCATTCACATTTGTCATCACAACACCTGGCGCATACGTAATGTCATTCTTGAAATGTGCCGCGCTATTCGTCAACGTCCCAAAGTCCCATTCCGCCCAATTCTCAACCTTACCAAACACATTCGACTGCGCCGGCTCATACGTCGTAATCCCCACAACCCCCGTCAACTCATCCGCCAAATAAAGTTGCGCCTGACCAAACATCCCCATGTTGCAATAATTCGTCGTCACCTTCTCCCCCAACGCATAGTAATAACTACGCAGATACAAATTCGTATAAAGCGTATTATCATCCATAAGCATATACGTGCGCACAGAATACACCGGATCCGCCTGATCCGAATTCTCCTTCACCGTAAAATCACCCGACACATACGCCACCGCATTCGAACTCGAAACACCAATACCCGATGCCTTCCACGCCCAATTTTGCACAATCGTTCCGCCGCGCAAATACGCCGTACCATTCTCCACATACACGCCCGCGCCCTCCGAATCGTCCAACCCAGAAACAGCCTTCTGCCCCTTGTACGCATTGCAACAATTACAAATCTTTACGCCCGATTCCATCGTGAAAATACCATGGCTCGCAATCGTCACCGCACCCGCACTCCGCTTCCCAGTCGTCGCCCCAATCACATTACTAATCGTCGTCCCCGCCTGCAAATTGAGCTCACCACCATCCACATACAAAAGTGGCACCGTCCCCAAAAGACTGGTCTTCTCATCCGTATCTGGATAATCATTCACCAAAATCGTTCCGCCACCATGCAACGTCAAATTCGTCATCGTCAAACTCGCATTCGTCGTCACACAAATCTGCGCCTCCGCATCCATACGCTTCAACACCGCAATCGAATCCTCATTCGTCGAAGTCATCACCACATCATACCCAATCTTATGCGCCATCGAAAATTCCGCATCCTTCAATACAATCACCGTCGCATTCGCATGCAAATTCGTCAACGCTTCATCCACCGAACGATAATAAAGCTCTGTCCCATCCTCATACACAACTTCCGCCACCGCATACTCAGGCTTCACCGAATTGTCCTGCTCCATCGCCGCCCACACAAAATTCGTCACCCCATCCGCTTCCACCTTCACCGCATAAAGCGACCTCACCGTGTTGCAATAAAACTTCCCAGCCGCCTTCGTCAATTGACTCTCCGTCAACGCCGCATCCACAACCGCAAACACCTTCCCAGCCTTGCACAAATACCCAGACGCCGAAATCCCAATCCCAGCCCCCGCCAATTCACCCACAACCCGAATCGGATTATTCACAATGCCATCCACATACATATCGTCCACCCTCACCTTCCCCGACACCACAATCTTTGCCGCGGACGTGCGATACACATCATTACCATACGCCGTCTTATACGCCGAACACCCACGAATCGTCCCACCCATCAAATTGAGCGTACCATCCACAACCGCAACACCACCACCATAACAACCCAAACCCGAACTCGCACGCGCGTAACATTCCCGAATCATCGCCCCACTCTTCATCGTCAACGTACCACCATCCACCTTCGTCACACCATAACGATCAATCGCGTTCGCACTCGCCAAATTCTCAAGCGTCGCGCCCGCCTCCAAAACCATCTCGCCGCCCTCAACCAAAAACAGCCGCGGCCCACGATACCCCTTAAACGTCACATTCTCAATCGTCAGCGTCCCGCCCTCCTTAATCGTAATACACGCATCCGCCCCAGGGCAAACCTTCTTCACATTCCCGTCTTCCATATCCGAACAAATCGTCACCTCATTCGTAATCACCAACGGTAGCGTATAAAAATCTGCCGCGCAATCCTTCTTCAAATAAATCGTCGCATTGTTCGTCACATCCCCAATCAGCTCATCCACCGTCGCGTAATAATTCGTCTCCGTCGCACCCTCAAACACCATGTACACCATCGCATTCGCAATCGCGGCAATATCCGTCCTCCACACAACTGACCCATCCTCTTGCACCTCGCCACCCAACCGACGATTCGCATAATTCATAACCTGCGCCGTCACCTTCTCCGTCGCCTCCTCCGCCGTCAAGCCATTTCCAACCATCGTCCAATTCGAAGCCACCACCCCATCTGCCGCGCCCCCCACATCCAACACAATCCCACCTTCCACATACTCCCAATCCGTCCCCGTCCACGTCGTCACAAACTTCCCGCCTTCATCCACCGTCACACGCCCAAGCCCAATCTTCCCGCCTTGCACATCCAACGTCCCGCCTTCCTCAACCTCAATCACCGTCTCCCCCGTCGCGTCCGACGCCACCACCAAATCGCTCACCGTCAACACCGCCCCATTCGCCACCTTAATCGTCGCCCCTTCCGTCCGCGTCACCACACACTTCGCCGCGTCCACCCCATCCGCCACATAAATCTTCATGTCCCCCGTCAACGTCACACTCCGCGTCAAATTCGCCGCGCCCGTCAACTCAACCTTCCCCAATCCCTTCGCATTCGCATACCCAAGCGCCGAACTCAAATCCCTAAACTGCTTCCCATCCTCAACCTTTACCGTCGCATCCTGCAACTTCACATAACTCTCACCTAACCACAAATTCCCAACGTCCGCACTCTCAGAAATATACCCAACCGTCTTGTCCTGCACCGTGTCCCCCACCTCAATCTCCTGCTCCGCCACACTCGACCCGTCCTTCTGATACATGTAAAGCCGATACGTCCCACCACTCGGCACCGTCAACGCATAAATATCATTCCCATACCCAGTCTCAGCCGTCCCCACCAATTCCCAATCTTCCGTGTACGCCTCAATCCCAGCTGCCGCGGTCCCTAAAACACTATCACTCCCATCTCTCACACGCCCAGACACAATCTCCCCCGCATCCTCATCCTTCGGCGCAATATTAAACGTCGCAGCTTCCAAATACACAAAATCATACCGCCCAACATCCACCTCCGGTATGTTGTACCACAAATCACACTGCCCACTCCAGCCCAAATTCAAATGCACATACGCCACATCATTCGTCCCAATACTCTCAAACCCATAGCCATCCGCCACAACCGCATGCCCAGCTCCTTCCTTCGTGTAAATACTCAAAAGGACAGGCCGCCCAGCATCCAAGTTCGTATACAAAACCCTCTTCCTCAACGCCACATCATGTAACCCTGCACCAGCCGCGACCCCACTATTATCCCAACACGCATAAAGCCTCGCCTGCGCATACCCAAAACTCTCCGTCAACGCTCGACACTCCTCAACCGATGACGACTCCGTCGCCCCTTCATCCGGATAAAATCTCGACCCCATCGCAACCGCCGCATTGTACGTCAACTTACCAATCGCCGTCTTCACACTGTCATCCGAATTCGCATCCGCCACATCCGACATGTTCTCCCACTCATACGCCCCAGGCACCAACGTCAACGCCACCTCACTCGCCACCCCATTCGTCACCACCTGGCACGTATACTCCGTCTGCAAATATTGCGCCTCCGTCTCCCCTTGCGGCCACTCAAACTTCTTCATCACCTGAGCGAGCGCCGTCGCCCCACATCCACACGCCCATTGATTCCATTTATACTCTTCCCCCGGATCCAACCGACGCCACACATAATAATTGTACACATCATCCCCCTGATCCCACTTCGTACTCACGAGCGGCCCCACCCGCACATCCCTCACAACCTCCACAGAATTCGAAACCTCATCCTCCCCATTCGCCGTCACACCCCCAAGCGCCACCGCCTTCACAAAAACTCCAGCCTCTCCAGCCGCCACAGAACCCGACCCCGAATTCGCCGCGCTCCCAGCCTCCACCGTCACACCCAACGCCGCCCACTTCGCCGCCGCTCTCTTGTTCACAACCGTCACCCCCGCGGCACTTCCAGCCCCGCTCACCGCAACACTCCCAGCCCCGCTCGACACCCCCTGAACGCTGATGGCTGAGCTGTGCTCAGCCAAATCCTTCTCATGCGCCCTCAACGCCATGTCACGCTCCAACAACACTTTCAACACATCGCAACCCCCCGCGCTCACATTCGTCACCACCCCAGACGAAAATCCTATCACTGGCTCCATCTCCGTATCCCCAGACAAAATCACCGTCCCACCCCCAGACAAATTCGCCACATAATACGACACATTCGTCGTCACCTTCGTCTCAAATATGTTCGTCACACTCGACCCATAAGACGCACAAAACCCTTTATTTCCGCCACTTGACGCACGCCCCTGCAAGTACGCCCAGTTCGCCGCGGCAGTCTTCGCCGCGTTCTTACTAACCTTTGCACCCTGCGCCGCCATCGCAAACGCAAGCACAAAGAACACGATAAATCCTGTTCTCTTCATAGTACTAATCTCTCTTCTATCTGGTTTCAAACTCCTCACATTATACCATATTTCAGCCCAAACTTCAACCCCCCTCCCACAAAAAATCCGCCGCGCTCCACCTAACCGCTGTCCCTGGCTTGGTAGTGTCATCCGCCACTAAGCCCATCCTCACCTTCGCTCACGTCACACCGTCTAACCACTGTCCCTGGTTTGATATCATCATCCGCCACTAAGCTTGTCCTCACCTTCGCGGGGGCACTCCATCTAAACTTGCTTCACTGGCTGGCATTTTGTCATTTGCATCCAAGCCTGTCCAACCTTCGCGGGGGCGCGGGGGGCGCACCATCTAAACTTGCTTTACTTCGCTTGCA